>NZ_CBCRZX010000024.1:0-73790 GCF_965137155.1 Stackebrandtia soli | reverse complement strand
GGATCGCGGCCTGGGGGATGTGGTTGGCGGGGAGGCGGGAGCGACGCTGCATGTTCCCATTCTAGTTGTGCGGTTTTAATGCATCATGGACCAGTCGATCTTCAGGCCTTGAGCAAGATAAGTGTCCATATGCGTCCCCCCGGTTCGCGAATACATAGGACGTTAACCGCGGCGGCCTGCTAGGCGTGGCGCTTTTCGTCAAACCGGCGCGGGGCCCGACGACGTGCGACGACGTCCGTCCACCACGCGAGAAGCCGCGGCGGTCCTCACCCCTCCCCCGCGGAAGACTCCGCTTGGTTGGGCAAAAGTTCCGCTTGGTTGGGCAAATTGCGAAATCACGCCTGTTTCCGACATTTGCCCAACCAAGCGGAATCTGTGAGACGCGCGGGCCGCTTCTCCTGCGAAGGGGGGAGGAGGGGAACCGAAAGGGAAGGGAGGAGCGCCGCCGGTGGGGGAATCGGCGCGCGAGGTGCCGTGCCGGTGGGAGCCGGGGCTACCGTGTGGGAATGAGCAATCTCGACTTGACGCCGCCGTTGCGTGACTGCGGTGGACGTGGTGACATCGACGCCGAACCCGTGCGCGACGTGATTCGCGGTCGCGAGGTGATGCTCGGCGAGAGCACCAAGGTGCGGCGGCTGCTGCCGACACTCGGGCGCCGCATGGTCGGCGCGTGGTGCTTCATCGACCACTATGGTCCCGACGAGATCGTCAACGAGCCGGGCATGCAGGTGCCGCCGCATCCCCACACCGGTCTTCAGACGGTCAGTTGGCTGCGTCAGGGCGAGATCCTGCACCGCGACAGCCTGGGCAGCCGCCAGGTCCTGCGCCCCGGCCAACTCGGGCTGATGACCTCCGGTCACGGCATCTCGCACGCCGAACAGTCGCCGGCGCCGCATCCCGACCTGTTGCACGGGGCGCAACTGTGGGTCGCTCTGCCTCAGGATCACCGCGACACCGCCCCCACATGGGAGTTCCACGGGGAGCTCCCGACCGTCACCGCCACCGGCCTGCGCGGTTCCGTCATCCTCGGTTCGATCGACGGTGCTCAGTCTCGGGGCACGACCTACACGCCGATCGTCGGCGCGCAGCTCGACCTCGACGGCGGCGCGGTCGCCGCGCTCCCGTTGGAACGGGACTTCGAGTACGCCGCGGTCGCGCTGAGCGGGGGAACGAGCGTCGACGGCGTCCGGCTCGACCCGGGTGACCTGCTGTACCTCGGTTGCGGCCGAACGGAACTCCCGCTCGAAGCGACCGACGGCGACACGGAACTGCTGCTCCTCGGCGGCGAGCCGTTCGACGAGAAGATCGTCATGTGGTGGAACTTCATCGGACGCAGCGGCGACGACGTCCGCCGATACCGCGATGAATGGATGACGGGCGACAGGTTCGGGACGGTCGACTACGAAGGCGACCGCCTCGACGCGCCCCCGGTCCCGGACCTTCCGCTCAAAGCCCGTGGCCGCGAACGCTAGTACCGCGCCGATGGAGCGAGACTCCGATGGTCTTCGACGCATCCCGACCGCCGCGAACCGCCACGCACCCGCGGTGCGTCACCGCGCCGACGGAGTGAGACGCCGCCTCGCCTTTGGGGACCTAACCGCCGAGCGTCGCGAGGTCCGCGATCACCGTGTTGACGAGAGCGGGCCCGTCCTTGGTGACCTGGCGCAGGTACCAGCGCTGGACGGGGGAGTGCGACGTCTCCGAGAAGCGCCACGGCCCGCGAGGACTGTCGACCTCGCCGACCCGTGAGATCGCGTCGTTGAGAAGCTCCGGCGTCACCTCGACGTCGAGCGGGATCTGCGCGATCGCGCGGTCGAGGACGAGCGTCGCGTCCCACGCCGCCAGCGCGTACGCGTTCGGTTGGCCACGATAGTGCCGTGCCCACGCCGCCACGAAGTCCCGATTCGCTTCATTGTCGATCGTGGAGTAATAGTTGGACACGCTGAACAGGCCGCGCGCCTTGGTCCCCTGTTCGTCGAGTAGCGGCTCCTCCGTGAGGAACCCTCCGTACAGGGGGATGTCGGCGGCCGGTGACTGCATGTACTGCGCCACGAAGTCGACGGCCCGTTCCGCCGAGAACGCGGCGTAGACGGCGCTCGCGCCGCTGGCCGCCGCGTTGGCGAGCTGCTGGCCGAGATCGTTCGAGCCGACGTACGCGGCGTCGCCGCTCGAGTTGGCGAGGGAGCCGTCCGCTTCCGCGAACTCGGTGAGGAAACTGTCGGCCTGGGCCTTCCCGGACAGGTCGTTCGAGGCGATGACGAACGTCGAACCGCCGGTCTCCGAGGCGAGGTACGGCGCGATGGCGCGACCGGGTTCGTCGGAACCCCAACTGACCTGCCACAACCCGGTGGGAACCCCGGGCCCGACGTGCGGACGCTCGCCCGTGCCGATGAGCGGGAGCCCGACCTCTTGAAGCGCCGGGGCGACCGTGTCGAACGCGGCGGCGCTGACGACACCGGCGACGGCCACGACGTCCTTGTCGATGAGCCGCGCGATCGACTCCTTGGCCTTCTTCCCGCTCGTTCCCTCGTCGGTGACGGTCAGTTCGACCGTGCGGTTGCCAAGTTGTCCATTGTGTTCCTTCAGGTACAGCGTGAAGGCCTCACGCATGTCCGCGCCGACCGATTCCAAGGGCCCGGACATGGGCAATTGCCAGCCGATGCGCACGGTGTCGTGGATCTCGGACGGGGTGTCGGCCCCGGTGCACGCGGTCAACGTCAACGCGATGGCGGCACTGGCGGTGGCCGCGACGGCTCGCACGGAAAAGGTACGCATCGGCTTCTTTCGGTGATTCGGTGACGAAACGCCGCGCACCCGGGTGCGCGGCGGGACGTACCGTCCGTAATGGATCGGCGGGGGTTGACGCCCCGCCGTCGATCAGACGGTGCGGGAGGCCCGCGCCTGCGGGGTCAAGGCCGGGCCCACCTTGTTGATGAGCTCGGCGAGCTGGTGGCCCACCTGGCCGATGTCGCACTCGTGCGCGGCGAGGGCCAGCAGACTCGCCCCCGACGACACCGCCATCGAGAACATGTATCCGCCGGCCATCTCCGTGAGGTTGGAGATCACCGGGTCGGCCTGAAGCGACCGGGCGGCACCGCCCAGGAGGCTCACGAGGCCGGAGGCTATGGCCGCGAGCCGGTCGGCGTCGTCAGCGGGCAACGCGTCGTTGCGCGCGACGAGCAGGCCGTCCGCGGCGACCGCGATGACATGCGTGACATGCGGGACGCGGGCGACGAAGTCGTTGAGCAGAAAGTCCAAGTCAAGGCCGGTCACGATTCGGTTCTCGATCCTTCGGTTGTGAACAATGTGGAACTTCGTTTGGATGCGAGCCCACGCGCGTACGCGGCGTAGGTGGCCCCGACGGCGGACGGGTCGCGGTACTCGCGTTGCGGTTGCGGGTTCGGTGCGTCGAGGTGGCCCGGTTCCAGGTTCGCCAAGGGAACTCGCCTGGGAAGCCCGTCATCTCCGACGTCGGGTTCGTCGGCGGGCTCGGGTTGCTCGGTTTGTTCAAGTTGTTCGGGTTGTTCGGGTTGTTCAGTTTGCGCGGGTTCGCGCTGCGGCAGTGTCACAGGGTTCTCCTGCCTGTCGGTACTGGGAGGTGTCTCGGCCGGTTCCGCCGATACTTCCACGGTCGTCGAGGGCGCCTCGGTACTGCGCCAGTCGAAGTTGACGACGGGAATGTTGGTCAGCGTGTCGACGAGGCCGACTCCGCGGGTGGCTGGAGCCGGGCGCAGCTTCGGCGGGGTGATGACGGGGGGCGCCACCGACGTGAACAGTGGAGCCTTCAACGTCGGGCGTTTCGCCGTGGTGTCCTTGTCCGGAAGATCCGACGACATTATCGACATCGGCAGAACGACCTCGGCGATGGTTCCGTGCGGATGCGCGCCGCGCAGCTCGACATGGACACCGAGTCGGTGCGCGATGTGCCCGACCACGGTCAGCCCCATCGAGCGGACCGCCTCCAGGTCGAGCGGGGAGACCGTCGCGAGTCGCCGGTTGATCGAGTCGAGCACACCGGGTTCGATGCCGATGCCCGCGTCCCGAATGGTGATCGTGACGGAATCCTTGCTCTGCCTCGCTTCGAGGCTGACTTCGTCCCTTGAGTACTGCGCGGCGTTGTCGAGTAGTTCGGCGAGCAGCTTCACCACGTCGTCGACGGACGTCGACACGACCGCGAGCGGGATGTCGCAGGATCCGACCTGGACGCGCGTGTACTGCTCGATCTGGCCCTGCGCGGCGGTGAGGACGTCCGCGAGTGGTTCGTGGCTCGTCCGCACCTTCGCGGGCGACGTGCCACCGAGGACGAGCAGCGAGTCGTTGGAGCGACTGAGCAGGGTCACGAGGTGGTCGAGTCGGAACAGTCGATCGAGACGCTCGGGGTCGAGCTCCGCGCGTTCCGCCTCGTCGAGCGCCTCCGTCAGTCGGCCCGACAGGGCGTGGCCGCGGCGGGCGAGGCTGACGAAGATCGAAGCGATGTGGACGCGGAGCAACGCCTGCTGGGCGGCGACACGGATCGCCTCGTGGTGGACCTCGTTGAAGGCCTTACCCACTTCGGCGAGTTCGTCGCGGCCGGTGATGTCGACGGGGGGCGTCATCGACGACGCGAACTCCTCGGGCGTGAGTTCGCCGAGGACCTCGTGGTCGTCGAGGCGCGCGACCGCCTGGGGCAGTTCGTCCGCGGCGACATGCCGGGCGGCGTCGCGGAGTCGGCGGAGACCGCGGACGACGGGGCGTCCCAGCGACACGGCGAGCGTGATCGCGATGGCGGCCACGGCGACGACGGCGCCGATCTCGAGGAGCGCGGCGTCGCGCTGGCCGTCGCGCAGCTGCGTCACGTTGGCGACGAGCTGCTCGTCGATGTGCGTTTGGACGTTGACGAGCCGGGCGCCCTTGCCGTCCATGGCGATGTTCCAGGCCTTGTGGTCGACGTCGATGCTCTCGCCGACATCGGTGCGCGCGACGGCGTCCTCCATGCGCTGCGCCCCGGCGACGGCGGAACCGTCCTGGGAGTCGTCGAGCAGGTCTCGCCATTCGTCGGTGGCGAGGCCGGAGAACGACATCCGGGCTTCCTCGTAGCCGACGCGGGCCAACAGGATGTCCTGTTTGGCCGTCGCGGTGAGGGTGCCGTGGTCGAGTGCGCGCAGCACGTGGACGTGTTGCAGCCCAATGTATTCGGCCGCCTGGGAGAGCGCGGCGGCACTGCGCAGGTCGGTGGCGAGTTCGGTCGTCGCTCCGCCCGCTTCGGCGATGGAGTCGCGGTAGTTGAGGAGATCGGCGATGACGATGCGGTACGCGAAGGCCGCGGTCGACGTCGCGATCTCGCGTTCGTTCACCTCGGTGCGTCGCGTGTCGAGTTGTTCGAGGTGGTCGTCGACCTGGTCGAGCAGTTCCGCCGTCACGTCCGGTACCTGGATCAGGGTGGCGCGCGCGGCTTGGTAGGCCTCGATCGAGCGATTCGTGTCGTCGATCTTCGCCTGGTATTCGTCGACCGCCGTGGTCGTGTCGTCGATGAGGGCGGACACGGCGGCGGCGCGTTCGGAGCGAAGCTTCTGGGCGAGCTTGCCCGCTTCGGCGCTGACGACGACGAGCCCGCGGACACGTTCGGCACTGAGGGCGTTGCTGGCGGTGATGGTGACGGCGAGCGCGGCGAACGCGATCGCGGCAATCAATGGGAACGCGACGAGGATTCCGAGTTTCCTGGTGATTCTCACGCCGGCCACCGCCGTTGTCGGCTGATCATCGGCTCTCCCGCATGGTCTGTTGTGGAATTACACCGAATCGCCACTTTGAGGGTTTCTCGCATGTATGTATGTGCTGCTACTAGGTTCCAGGGAGGTACCCGCCGGTGATCGAACCTAGCCGATACGTGGATGTCACGAGGCGGCGCCCCATCCGGCTCGGCTTCGGGAATCGCCCGGTCGGCGCGGCCAGGCGACGCTTCGTCGTGGCCGTCGATTACGACGTGATGAACCCACCTCCAGGGTGGGCGTGATGATTCTCCGGACACGTTCGTCCGGGGGTGAAGCGCTGGCGACACCGGCTAACGCTTTCCTTGTCCGTACGTGACCCACCATCACGAACGTACGTATTTCTATACCTGCCACTACGACATGGTGCCATTCGCGCGCAATGGATGCCAGCACCGAGTGGCCCCATTCGGCAAGCCAGTTGGATGGTCCCGTGAAGGGAATTCGAGTTTTATGAATACGTCCAGTGTGGTGTGGGCGACGGGCGGCGAGCGAATCGACGCCGCGACCGGTGACCGGCACGAAAAGCGACCGGCCGTTGGTGAAGGTGTCGAATCGGTGCGCGGACATCACCCGAAAACCCGAGCGGACTGTGACAGGTGCCACGCTATGCTCCGCTCCAGGGTGTCGGGCGGCGGACGCGGTCGGTGATCCGGTCGCGACTGGGCGAATGGGTCGAATGGGCAGGGGCGGCCCGGCAGTCGTCTACATTGTTCGGTGTCCACATGTACGAAAGGAATCGTTCGCCGATGTTGAATCTCGCCGTCTTGTTGGAGGACTCCACCCGGTCGGTACCCGACCGTGTCGCCGTCGTCGCAGGGGACACTCGGCTGACATACGCGCAGGTCGAGGCCGCGGCGAGTCAGGTCGCCGACGCGTTGCGCGCGGCCGGGGTCGGCCCCGGTGACCGAGTCGCGTTGACGTGTCCCAACACGCCGCACTTCCCGATCGTCTACTACGGAATTCTCAAACTCGGGGCGATCGTCGTTCCTCTGAACGTCCTTTCCTCGGCGCGCGAGATCGCTTACTACCTGCGGGATTCGGAGTCGGTGGCGTACCTCTGCTTCGAGGGCACCCCGGATTTGCCGATGGCGAAGGCCGGGTACGCCGCGTTCTCCGAGGTCGACGAGTGCCGCACCTTCGTGACGTTGACGATCGACCCGGGCGCGCCGTCGCCGTTCGAGGGTTCCCAGACCTTGAGCGAGTTCACGGCCGGCCGCCTTCCCTCCGTTCCGTCGGTTCCGACGAGCGAGACCGACACGGCCGTCATCCTGTACACGAGCGGCACGACCGGCAGCCCCAAGGGCGCCGAGCTGACGCACAGCAACATGATCCAGAACGTTCAGGTCTGTCATCGCCTGTTCGGGCTGGGAACGGGCGACACCTACCTCGTGGCGTTGCCGTTGTTCCACTCCTTCGCGCAGACCGTTCAGATGAACGCCGGTTTCGGTTCCGAGTCCACTCTGGTCCTCATGCCCCGTTTCGCTCCGGACGCCGCCCTTGCCTCGATGGAGCGGGAGCGGGTGACGATGTTCGCCGGTGTCCCGACCATGTACTGGGCACTGTTGAACCACCCCGATGCCGCGTCCTACGACCTCGCCGCGATCGCGGAACGCCTGCGCCTGGCGGTGTGCGGGGGTTCCCCGCTGCCAGCCGAGGTCATCGACGGCTTCGAGAAGCGTTTCGGCGTACCGATTCTGGAGGGCTACGGCCTCTCCGAGTCGAGCCCGGTCGCGACGTTCAGCCGCACCGACCGGCCGCGAAGAGTCGGTTCCATCGGGTTCCCGGTGTGGGGCACGCAGGCGAAGGTCATGCGGGAGGACGGCACCGAGGCCGACGTCGACGAGCCCGGCGAGATCTGGCTGCGCGGACACCACATCATGAAGGGCTACCTCGGCCGTCCCGACGACACCGCGGAGGTGCTCGACTCCGACGGCTGGTTCCGGACCGGGGACGTCGCCCGTCGCGACTCCGACGGCTATCTGTACATCGTGGACCGCATCAAGGACATGATCATCCGTAACGGATTGAACGTGTATCCGCGTGAGGTCGAGGAGGTGCTGATGACGCACCCGGCCGTCAGCCTCGCCGCGGTCGTCGGCGTCCCGCACGAGAGTCAGGGCGAAGAGGTCAAGGCGTACATCATCCGCGCCGCGGGTGCCGAGCTGTCCACCGAGGAACTCATCGACTGGGCGCGCGAGCAGCTCGCCACCTTCAAGTACCCGCGACTGGTCGAGTTCCGCGACAGCTTCCCCATGACGGCCAGTGGAAAGATCCTCAAACGCCAACTCTGAACCGCGGGGGTGAGACCGCGCCACGGCCGGTCCCACCCCCGTCCGTCACTCCTCGGTGAGTCGACTGTGCGCGATGACGGCCACGCCGCCCGCCGGGTCGGCGCGGTACCACCGGGCTCGCGCGGCGCGGGCGTCCAGGTCGATCCGGCCGATCGCGTTGTCGAACCACGGGCCCCGGCGCAGCCGCCACCGCAACGGTCGAGGTGGGACCTTCGCCAGCGCGGCGACCAGCCGACCGATCGCGCCGAGGCCACGGACGGCCGCGAAGGTGTTGGCCCACTTGATATGCCCGCTCAACGGGTTGCGGAACGGCGATGACACCAGCTGATGAACGCGGCCCGCGCCCGGCGGCGTCCGCACCGTCGCGAGATACGAGTAGTGGATGTCGCCCGAGAGGAACAGCACCGACGCCGGGCCGTTCTCACGTCGACTCACCGTGGTGACGAGTCGCGCCAGCTCCGCGAAGCTCGTGCCGAACGCCGGCCAGTGCTCCAGATCGATGAGCTGCCGCAGTCGTTCCACGAAGCGCGCGGCGTACCGCCCCCACGCCCCGTCCGCGACGGACTCGCTCCAGCCCTCCGCGTAGTGCAGCACCGGCGGCAACAGCACCGGCAGGGAACTCGCGATCAACAGGTGGTCCAGCTCGTCGACGGTCCGCTCGGCGAGCCAGTCCGCCTCCTGCTTGGAGATCATCCGACGCGCGCCCGGCGTCAGCACCCGGCCACATCTGGTGTCCAGCATGATGACGCGGCTTCGTCCAATGTCGAGGGTGTAGCTCCAGCGGTAGCCGTCGGGGTCGTCGTCGGCGCGCCACGCCCACTCGTCGAGCACGGCCCCCGCGTCGCCGTGCGTCGCCGTCACAGCGCGATGAACGGGGTCGGCGACCCGCGCCTCCGGCGACAGATTCCCCGCGTGCTGGTACACCCAGTACGAACCGAGACCCGCCCGGACCCGCCCCGGCCACCACGGGCGTTCCCGGATCGCCTCGCGCCACGCGGCCGAGGTGTTCCAGTCGTCGCGCAGGTCGTGGTCGTCGAACATCGTGTAGACCGGCACGGTCGACAGGAGCCAGGCGACGCGCTCGTCGCCCCACGCGGCGCGATACAGGCGGGCGTACTCCTCGAAGTCGTTCGCCTCCTCGCCCGGCTCCACCGTCGTGTCGCGGCGTTCGCGGATGAACGCGCGGACGTCCTCGGGCGGGCGGTCGGCGTACACCTGATCGCCGATCATGAGCAGCGCGTCGGGGGTGTCCATCGTTCCCGACGCGACGGCGTCCGCCGTCCGTCGGAGCATGTCGACACCGAGCTGGGCGACGGTGGCGTCGTCGTCGGGCGCGGTGACCCGACACGACCCGAACAGCAGCGAGGCGGTCCGATCCGCGCGCTGGGTGCGAATCACGGGCGGCGGAAACGCGCTGGACTCGGCGGGCCAGACGCGCGCCTCGTCGAGCCGGACGTCGTACGGGATCGTCGCGCCGGGGCTCAGCCCGGTCACGTCGACGAGCGCGTAGTGGTGGCCGTGCACGGTGAACGTCGACGCGCGGGAGTCCAGCACCTTCACTTCGCATGGGCGATCGGTCTCGACCCACACCGTGGCCGTCTCTCGACCGACGTGTCGCAGCACCGGACCCAGCAGCAGTTTCGCCATCACACTCCCGTTCGGACCATCGCGGGATCGACCCGGATGAATCCAAACAGCCTAGAGGTTGGCTCGTTGTCTCAGGTCGTGCGAGGCGGGTGGCGGGGCGTCACTCGGGGAGGCGGAGGATCGCTCGCGTACCGGTGCCGGCCAAGTCTTCTGGCGTGCTGGAGCATGGTGGGGAGCTTTGACAACGCGGCCGATGGCCGTCGAACCGCTCAGCGGTTCGACCATGAACACCGCGAGGCCGTCGGAGCCGAACCGCCGGGCACCGTGACGACCTCCGACGTCGCACTCGAACCGTGTTGGGCACAGTGGACTTCGAGGTCCGACGATCCGGCGCGCCGGATCGTCGCGAACAGGCGGGTGTCCATGTCGTGGCCATAATCGGCGTCCGACCCCGGCATTCAATCGAGAATTGTCGATATGGTGATCGCGCCCGCTCGCAGCGCTCACAAGGGGTCGCCTCGCAACTCAGATCGCGAGGAGCGCGACCTCGGCGTTGCGCAACGCCGATCCTCCAGGAGGAGAGATGTCTTCCCGATCGCTGTCCCGTCGCGCGGTTCTCGCCGCACCGGTCGTCGTGGCGACGGCCGTCGCCGTCGCCCCCGGCACGGCCTCGGCCAAGGAAGCCCAGCCCGCCGCCGAAGAGCGGATCATCGAATGTGCCGCCGATCTCATCGGGGGCAAGTGATGGCGACGATTCCCTGGCTCGCCGACGTGCTCCGTGCCGAGGGCGTCCAAGTCGTCGAGCACGGTGACTGGCACAACCGCATGGTGCCCGGCTCGTTCAACCCGATCGGCGTGCTGTGGCACCACACCGCCGCGTCGACGTCGAGCCCCAGTAATCCGCATCCCGGCCTCAACGTCGTCATCAACGGACGTCCCGACCTTCAGGGCCCTCTCGCTCAAGCCCTTGTGGACTACAACGGCGTGTTCCACGTGATCTCGGCCGGGCGCTGCAATCACGCCGGAGCCAGCGGCGGCAGCGGCCCCATCCCGTCCGGCGACGGCAACACGATGCTCGTCGGTTGGGAGATCGACTACAACGGTGTGAGCCAGGAGATGTCGCCCGCCCAGTACGACGCCTCGGTCCGGGCCACCGCCGCCGTCCTGCGTCAGCTCGGGCGAGACGCGAGCTTCGCGCGCGGACACCGTGAGACCAGCACGAGCGGGAAGATCGACCCGGCGTTCGTCAACCTCGACTCGATGCGCGCGGACGTCGCGGCGCAACTGAGCGGCGGTCGCGGCGGACCGGCGGGACAGGCGTTCGTCGTCGGCGACCAACAGCACTTCGCCGGAGTCAACACCGGTGGCTCGCTCACCAACCTGTCCTGGTCGCCGGGTTCCGGTGTCACGGCCCCCGACTGGGGTGGCGCGGCGATCGCGGGCAAGGCCGTCGGATATGTCCACGAGGGAATGCAGCACGTGTTCGCCCGCGGTACGGACGGAACCCTGCGGCACTGGTTCCAGACCGGCGGCAACCCGCCCGGAATGGACGACTGGGGCGTCGTCGGCCGGATGGCCTCCGACCCGACCGGGTTCGCCTACGGCAGACAGCATCACGTGTTCTTCCGCAACACGTCAGGCGAGCTGGAGCACCGGTTCTTCGACAACCCGTCGGGCACGGTCAACGGGGGAGTCTGGCCGGGCGGCGCGTTCGTCGGCAACCCGTTCGCCTTCGTGCACCGGGACCAGCAGCACATCTTCGGCCGCACCGCCTCGGGCGGCCTGATCCACTGGTACTGGTGGCCCGGCATCGATCCCGACTACGACGACTGGGGCGTCGGGTCCGGTGTGGCCTCCGACCCGACCGGCTTCTCGTACCAGGGCAACCAGCATCACGTCTTCTTCCGCAACACGTCGAACGAGCTGGAGCACCGGTTCTTCGACGACGGCTCCGGCACGGTCAACGGCGGCGTGTGGGCCGGCGGCGCGTTCGCCGGCAACCCCCACGCGTTCGTGCACCGGGATCAGCAGCACATCTTCGGTCGTCGGCCCAACGGCGACCTCGCGCACTGGTACTGGTGGCCCGGCATCGATCCCGGCCTGGACGACTGGGGCGCGCTCGGTGTCGTCGCCGGTGATCCGGCCGGACTGTCGACCGCGAGCCAGCATCACGTGTTCTATCGGACGACCGATGGAACGCTCGCGCATCGTTTCGTTGCTGACTCCGGTGGTGGCGTCGTCAGCGACAACTGGGGCGGAAACCTCGCCGAATAACCATTGAGGACAGGCTGTGTCGTGGCGGAAATCCGTCACGACACACCTTTGTCGACGATGTGGATCGGTCTGACGGAAGGACTGGAGCGCACGGACAACGGTGCTTGCGGCCCCGTCCGGTCGAATGTCAAAGAAATCCAACAATTTCCATATCTAACACTCCTATGGGGGTTGACATTCTGTGGACAACGGAGGAATCTCGGGGCCAGTTTCCATCACGGCACCACAGCGGAGAGCGACATGAGACGACGCAGCCTCCTGGCCCTCGCGGCCACCCCGGCTCTGGCCCCATTCCTGATCGCCTGCGGAGGCGAGTCCGCCGCCCGGGTCGAGGTCTTCACCTGGTGGACCGGTCCCGGCGAGGGCGAGGGTCTCGACGAACTGATAAAACTGTTCGCCAAGGCCAACCCCGACATCGAGTTCGTCAACGCCGCCATCGCCGGCGGTGGCGGTGACCAGGCGCGGGCCGTCCTCGCGTCCCGACTCCAGGCGAGCGACCCGCCCGACTCCTTCCAGGGCCACGCCGGAGCCGAACTCGCCGACTACATCGACAGCGGCGTCATCGAGGACCTGAGCGAACTGTTCGACGCCGAGGGCTGGGGCGACGTCCTGCATCCCGGTCTCATGGAGAACCTCACCCAGGGCGGCAAGATCTACGCGGTCCCCGTCAACATCCACCGAGCGAATCTTCTGTGGACGAACCCGACGGTCCTCGCCGACGCGGGCCTCGAACCCGCGACGTCCTGGTCCGAACTCGTCGAGCAGGCCGAGAAACTGGGAGACGGCAAGATCGCGCTCTCCATCGGTCCGCTCTGGACACAGCTGCACCTGTTGGAGACCGTCCTGCTCGGTGAGCTCGGAGCCGACGCCTACGCCGGACTGTGGACGGGGGAGACCTCCTGGACCGACTCCGCCACCATCGACGCGCTCGACACGTTCACCGCCGTCCTCGGCGTCTCCGACGTCGCCCAGGCCGCCGCCGACTGGCAGCCACAACTCGACAAGCTCATCGACGGAACCGCCGCCTACTCCGTCATGGGCGACTGGGCGTACTCCTACCTCGCCACCAACAAGAAACTCGCCTACGAGAGCGACTACGGAGTGGTCGAGACCCCCGGCTCGGCAGGCGTCTTCGACTACCTCTCCGACGCGTTCACCCTCCCCGCCGGAGCGAAGAACGCCGACAGCGCCCGCGCCTGGCTGCGCGTGTGCGCCTCCGTCGAAGGGCAGGACGCCTTCAACACCAAGAAGGGCTCCCTCCCCGCGCGCATCGACGCCGACCAATCCCTCTACACGGACTACCTGGGATGGAACATGAGCCAGTGGCTCGACCCCGCGACCGTCATCGTCGGGTCGCTCGCCCACGGGGCCGTCGCCCGCCCCGGCTGGAAGACCGAGATCGAGACGGCGCTCGGCGTGTTCGTCACCGACGGCAACGCGACGACCTTCGCCGAAGCCGTGACCGCCGCGTACAAGGCGACCAGCGGCTGACGTCGAACCGGCGATTCCGTTGTCCAGCAGCGCACCCATCGACGTGACCGGACCGTTCGCGGTCCGGTCGCGTCGGCGCGGCTCGCCCACGCCCGGCGCGTCCGAGGTGACGGGACGAGCCCACGACGCCGCGGGACGCCGCACGGCCCGCGTCGCTGAACCGAGGAGGCAAACGTGCGCCGAATCCGCCGATGGCTGCCGGGGTTCCTCCTCGTCTCGCCGTCGCTCGTGCTGGTCGGGATCTTCGTGTACGGATTCCTCGGCTGGAACGTGCGAGTCTCGACGACGAGTTGGCGGGGCTTCGCGCCCGTCTACGACTTCGTCGGACTCGACAACTTCACGACACTGTGGTCGGACCCGATCTGGTGGCGGGACGTCCGACACCTGGCCGTGTTCACCGTCGTTTTCATCCTCGGCGCGATGCTCGTCGGATTCACACTGGCGCTCCTGCTCGAACGCGGCGTCGTCGCCGAAGGACTGTTCCGGGGCGTCTACCTGTTCCCCATGGCGATCTCGTTCATCGCGACCGCGATCATCTGGCGCGGCCTGCTCGACAACGGCGTCGGCGAGAACACCTCCGGTCTGAACAAGGTCTTCTCCGCGATCGGACTCGGCGCGCTCCAGAGCGACTGGCACAAGTCCGATTCGGACTTCGCCATCGCGTCGATCGCGTTGCCCGCGGGCTGGGCGTTGTCGGGGTACATCATGGCCCTGTTCCTCGCCGGAATGCGCGGCGTCCCCGAAGAACTGCGCGAGGCGGCGCGCGTCGACGGCGCGGGGGAGTTCCGCGTCTTCTGGCACGTCGTCCGACCGATGCTGTGGCCGGTCGTCATGAGCTCGATCGTGATCCTCGCCCACATCTGCCTGAAGACCTTCGACCTGATGTACGCGATCGACCAGCGAAGCCCCCGCATCGAAACCCCGGCGCTGTACATGTTCACCAGTGTCTTCCCCGGCGGTTTCTACGCCAGGGGCGCGACGATCGCGACCGTGCTCGTCGCCGGAATCGCGCTGATCATCATCCCGTACATCTGGTACACGATGCGAGCGGAGCGCCGCCGATGACATCGACCATCCAATCGCCTTGGGCGCCATACGTTCGCGTCGCGAAGTACCTCGTACTGTTCGCCTTCGTCGTCGTGTTCCTCATGCCGGTGTACGTCGTCGTGGTGACGGCGCTGAAACCACCGGGCGAGGTGAGCGTCCCCGGCATGTGGGAACTGCCGTCGGCGGTGTCCTTCGACGCGTTCGCGGCCGTGTTGGCGAAACCGGAGATCCAACGCGGCCTCCTCAACAGCCTCCTGCTGGCGGTCCCCGCCGCGACGATCTCGGCGTTCCTCGGAGCGGCCAACGGCTTCGTCCTGTCGAAGTGGCGATTCCGGGGCGCCGACGCGGTGTTCGCGCTCCTGCTGTTCGGCATGTTCATCCCGTACCAGGCCGTCCTCATCCCGTTGACCCAGTTCATGACTCAGATCGGACTGCGCGGCGGTCTCGATCCGTCCGGTGGGCTGTTCGGCCTGATCCTCGTGCACGTCGTCTACGGCATCCCGATCACGACGTTGATCTTCCGCGCGTACTTCGCGGGCATCCCCGACGAGGTCTTCGACTCCGCGCGGGTCGATGGGGCCGAACTGCTGCGGACGTTCCGACACATCGCGCTTCCGTTGGCGCCACCGGCGTTCGCGGTCGCGATCATCTGGCAGTTCACGTCGGTCTGGAACGACTTCCTGTTCGGGGCGGTGATGACGTCGACGCTCGGCTGGCCCGTCACGATCGGTCTGAACAACATCGCGGCCGTCCAGACGATCCCGTTCGAGCAGGTCATGGCGTCCTCCCTGATCGCGAGCCTGCCCACCCTCCTCGTCTACATCCTATTGGGACGATTCTTCATGAAGGGTCTGATGGCGGGCGCCCTCAAGGGCTGACGGGAGAGGAGCGATCACGGGACGATGGAATCGACGTAGCCGCCGTCCACTCGGACGGCTGCGCCCGTCGTCGCCGATGCCAAGGGCGAACTCAGGTAGACGACCATGTTCGCGATCTCCTCCGGCTCTATGAACCGCTGGAGGAGGGACAACGGTCGATGCGTCCGCATGAACTCGCGCTGCGCCTCGTCCCACGGCAGCTTCGGGTCGACCAGCTGGTAGACGAAGTCCTCGACGCCGCTCGTGTGCGTCGGCCCGGCGATCACCGAGTTGACGGTGACGCCGGTCCCCGCCGCCTCCTTGGCGAAACCCCGGGAGACGGCCAACAGCGCCGTCTTCGACATGCCATAGTGGATCATCTCGGCGGGGATGGCGAGCGCCGAATCGCTGGCGATGTTGAGGACCCGGCCCCAATCGCGCCCGATCATGCCCGGCAGCACTTCGCGCGTCAACCGGGCGGCCGCGAGCACGTTGACCTCGAAGTACCGGCGCCACTCGTCGTCGTCGATCTCTAGTGCGGGTCGGGCGCCGAAGATCCCCAGATTGTTGACGAGCACGTCCACGGCACCGACTTCGGCCAGGACGGAGCGTGTCCCGTCCTTCGCCGTCACGTCGCCCGGCGCGGCGATGAAACCGTCCGTGGACAGGTCCTCGGACAGCTTCGTGACGGCCGCCGCCACCGTGTCATCGGATCGGCCGTTGATCGCGACCCGGGCGCCCGCGCGGGCGAGTCCGAGGGCGATCGCGGCACCGATGCCCCGCGTCGACCCGGTCACGAGCGCGGTCCTGCCGGTCAAGTCCAACATCGTCATGCCGTCGACTTTAGGCGCCGCACCCGCCCGTCCCCCGAACACGACTCGCGCCCGTAACGATCCCTTGTGTCTGATCGACGATCCCGTCCGACCGGGGTGCGTCGCTGTCGTTCCACCACCGCGACCGCGTGGAAAATCACCCCCAGCCTCGACCCGGCGGCTGAATCGGTGGCACCGCGCCGATCGAGGACACCGAGCCGCCGGACGGTCCGAACACGTGAGAGCTCAAGGAGACCCATGACGAGCATCTGCTTCGCCGGTGTGACCGGGTGGGCCGCGCCGCCGATCCTCTCCGCCGTCCACGAATCACCGGACCTCCACCTGGTGGCCGGGGTGTCGCGCCGTGCGGCGGGCACCACCCTCTTCGGCGACCGGCGTCGACGCGACCGGCGACGTGTACGACAGTGTGGACGGCGCGCAGGCCTCCTTCGACGTCTCGTCGACTACACGAGCGCCACCGCCGTCAAGGACAACGTCCGCCGCGCCGTCGACGCGGGTGTCCACGTGGTCATCGGATCGAGCGGACTGTCCGACGCCGACTACGCCGAGCTGGACGAGCGGGCGCGCTCCCGGGGTGTCGGTGTCATCGCGGCCGGGAACTTCTCGATCATGGCGGCGATCCTTCGCCGCGCCGCCGTCCTGGCGTCGGAGCATGTGGACAGATGGGAGATCCTCGACTACGCCGACGACACAAAACCGGACGTCCCGAGCGGCATACGGCGGGCGACCTGGCGGAGACCCTCGCCGACACGCGTCGACCACGGATCACCGTCCCGGTCGAGGATCTGTACGGTCCGCAGGAGGCGCGCGGCGCCGAAGTGGGCGGGACACGGGTCCACTCGGTGCGGCTTCCCGGCTATGTGGTGACGACGGAGATCGTGTTCGCGGGCGAAGGCGAGCGATTGATCATGCGGCACGATCCCGGCTCGTCCCCCGAGCCCTATGTTCGTGGCACGCTCCTGGCGATCCGCCGCGTCGCCGACGTCGTGGGGCTTCGGCGGGGATTGGACTCGGTCCTGTTCGACGTCGACGACCCGCCTCGTCGCTGACGTACCTCCACTATGGTGGACCCGCCGAGTCGACCGTGGCACGAATCAGGGCCGGTATCCGTTTCGGATACCGGCCCTGATCTTGGTGGAGCTGAGGGGATTCGAACCCCTGGCCTCCTCGTTGCGAACGAGGCGCGCTACCAACTGCGCCACAGCCCCTTGCTTGGTCTGACCGGCGATTACCGTAACACACGCGGGCCCGCCACTCGTCAGCCGGACCCCGGCGCGATCGACTCGGGCGAGGGTTGAGCAGGTCGGGCACGATGGTGCGATGGCGAAACCCCACAGCAGCGAATTGTCCCGGCGACTTGTCCACGGGAGCACGGATTCGTCCGGCGAATTGCGGTTCAGTTGGCAGGCGCTGAGCCTGCGAAGACCACTCGGCGGCGCACCCGCCTCGACGATCCATGTGCGGTGCGAGACCTGCGAGACGACCGTCGCGATCACGGTCGCGTCGCAGGGCGAGCTTCAGGGCATGCGCCGGCGGTCACGGTTGATCGGAGTCACGTTGCTGGCCACGCTCGCCGTCGGCGTCGTGTCGGCGCTGCCCTGGATCGACGACGCGGCCCTGAACGCGGGGTGGGCGCTCGCGGTGGGCGTCGTCGCGGGGACCGCGCTGCTGCTCCTTGGGCTGCGGTTCGCCCTCCTCGCGCCGCCGGGCATGGACGGGATCATCACGGGCGACCCGGAACACAAGGTCGTCGACTCGGGGCCGGCCGCGCGGACGTGCGGCGCGTGCGGGTACCGCGAGTACCTGCCGGCGCATGTGGACGACCCGGTCAAGCTCGTGGCGTCGATCAAGGAGGCGCGCGTCCGTTTCGAGGCGCACGATTGCGTCAGTTGACTCCGAATCAGTCGTCGGCGAGTTCGTCGAAGGTCGTGGCGTCGCTGGGGATCTCGCGGAAGTACCAGGGCAGGTTCGCATAGACGTGCAGCAGCGCGTAGGCCATGAGGCGGCGCGAGAGTTCCTTCGACGGTTCGACTCCGTACCCGGCCAGGAGCTGGCTCCACAGTGCCTTGTCGTCGCGTCCGAAGAAGATCCCGGCCGCGACCAAGTCGTACTCGGTGTGGCCGCGCATGGCCGGTTCGCAGTCGAACAGTCCGGTCGGGTCCCAGCGGCTGTCGAGCTCGGTCGTGAGGACGTGGACGTGCATGAACTCGGTGTGCCGCAGGGTGTCGGCCGTTCGCGGCAGGTCGACCGACGCGAGGAGGTCGGGGATTCGGACGAGCGATTCGTCGCCGAGACCTTTGCGGCGCTGACGTTCGACCGCCGAGGTGGTCTGTGCGTCGACGAAGGTGCCCCAGTCCGCGGGGCCGAGGTCGGCGGGCGGGGCGACCGCGTGCATTCGGCGAGCGCGACGCCGAGACGTCGCATGACGTCGGTGCGCGCGGCCTCGGGGACGCGTGGCCACTCCGTCTTCAGGTCGGCGCCGTCGAGGCGGCTCATGACGAGGTAGCCCCAGTCGTCGCAGGTTCCCGTCGCGATGAGGCGGGGGGTGGGAATGGACAGGGCGTCTTGCCTGGCCGTCATGACCGAGCGTTCGATGGGCAGGTCGCCCATGTCGGCGGCCGGGTACAGCTTGAGGACGGTGTCGCCGACGGCGATCCCTCCGTGTGCTTGGTGATCTCCGTCGTCGGCAGGTCGAGTTCGCGGCAGAGGGCGTGGACCCCGGGCCACAGGCTCTCGTCGGTGATCGCGTCGCACTCTTCGTCGCTGAGGGAGGAGGGAAGGATCGGCACGGGCGCAGCGTATGGAGGGCTTGACGGCGAGGCAATCGAATTCGGAAAACGGCCACGACACGATAAATCGGACATATCACTCAAAAGCCTCAAATCGGGACTTTTGTGCTCTATTGTCTGGGTGACAGTGATGGTCGGGACCGATCGGTCCCACTACTTCAGGAGCATCGACATGCGTCGTATTGCCACCGCGTTCGGGGCGGTTGCCGCCGCCGGAATGTTCGTTCTCGCCGCGGCGACGCCCGCCGCCGCCGCCAATGGGACGTTGATCCTCAACGGCGCCGGGTTTGAGAACCCGTCGGGTTGCATCAACAACCCGCGTCCGGGGCCGGGCCTGGTCGAGAACTACACCGACGCCCCGGTCTACATCTACCGGTGGGCTGACTGCCAGGGCGGTGCCGCGGAGGTCGTCCAGCCGGGCGAGGTTCTGCACACCTTCGCCGTGAGCGTCATGCCGGAATGGTAGGACGCTGAGCCGTTCGCGGCTCAGAACGGTTGTCCCCGATACATTCCCGTTCGGTGGCAGCCACATTTGACCCGGCACGNGAGCCGCCACCCCGAGATCGGGTGGCGGCTCGCTCTTGTCGGTCGTGGCGAAAAACTCGTTCCCGCGATCTCACAAAACGACCCCGGCGAACGTTTACATGGTGTGAGCAGCACACCGTTTGAAACCGTCGTCCGAGAGCACGGCCGAACGATCCTCCGAGTCTGCCGAGCGCTGCTCGGCCCGGTCGACGCCGACGACGCCTGGTCGGAGACATTTCTGGCGGCGCTGAAGGCCTACCCCGATCTGGCGGAGGGCTCGAACGTGGAGGCCTGGCTCGTCACGATCGCCCACCGGAAGGCGATCGACGTCACCCGCGCCAAAGCGCGAGCACCGGTCCCGGTCGAATCCCTGCCGGAGCCCCCACCGGTCGAGGCCGTCAACGGCGTCGAGGTGTGGGAAGCGTTGCGGGCCTTGCCTCGCAAGCAACGGCAGGCTGTCGTCTATCGCCATATCGCGGGCTTGTCGTATGCCGAGATCGCCGACATCCTCGGTGGTACGGAAGCGGCGTCCCGGCGCGCCGTCGCCGACGGGATCAAGGCACTGCGTTCGACCTACCCACCCCTGAAGAACGTCGGAGGAGGAACACGATGAACAGCACCGAGTTGACGAGGACCGAACGGTCGACCCTGTTCGACGGTGACGAGGC
Organism: Stackebrandtia soli; assembly: GCF_965137155.1. Taxonomy (NCBI): domain Bacteria; kingdom Bacillati; phylum Actinomycetota; class Actinomycetes; order Glycomycetales; family Glycomycetaceae; genus Stackebrandtia; species Stackebrandtia soli. The sequence continues at coordinate 53,678 of NZ_CBCRZX010000024.1, read as the reverse complement.
CACGGAGAACGAGAGCCTCGACCGCCTGCACACGGAGTTGGAGCGCCGCGCCGACGAGCTCGGCCTGCTCGACATCGCCTACCGGACGGTCGACACACCGGTCGGGCCACTGCTGCTGGCGTCGACGGCCCGCGGGTTGGTCCGGGTCGCCTTCGACCGGGAGAGCCACGACGGCGTGCTGGAGGAACTGGCGCGGCGGATCAGCCCGCGCGTCGTGCGGTCACCGGCGAAGCTGTCCGACGCCGCCCGCGAGATCGACGAGTACTTCGCGGGCGCGCGGCATCACTTCGACATTCGGCTCGATCTGAGTCTGTCGTCCGGCTTCCGGCGCGCGGTCCTGGATCACCTGCCGCGCATCGCATACGGCCAGACGGAGAGCTATGCGCAGGTCGCGGCGGCGGCGGGCAGTCCGCGCGCGGTCCGTGCGGTCGGTACCGCGTGCGCGAAGAACCCGCTGCCGGTCGTCGTGCCGTGCCACCGGGTCGTCCGCTCGGACGGGTCGGCGGGCGGTTACGTCGGCGGCGAGGAAGCGAAGCGCACACTGCTGGAGTTGGAGGCCGTGTGACGGACGCTCACTTCGGCGGCTCGGGAGACGGCCTGTTCGCTCGGGAACGGGCGACGGTCGCGCCCGGCGCCGTGCACATCCCGGTTTGGCTCACACCCGAGTACCAAAAATCCATAGTGGAAGAATGTGACCGGTGGGCGTCCGGGCCCGTCCCGGCACGTACCCCGACACTGCCCGGCGGGCGACGAATGTCGGTCCGCCAGGTGTGCCTCGGCTGGCACTGGGCACCGTACCGATACACCCGCACGGCGGGCGGCGTCCCGGTGCTTCCGCTACCGCGCTGGCTGACGGAGCTCGGTCGAGCGGCGGTCGTCGACGCGTTCGGCGTGGGCACCCGCTTCGAGGCCGACGCCGCTCTCGTGAACTTCTACGACGGCGGTGCCACGATGGGCATGCACCAGGACAAGGACGAACACACCGACGCGCCCGTCGTCTCGCTGAGCCTCGGCGACGCCTGCCGATTCCGCTTCGGCAACACCGTCGACCGTGGACGGCCCTATCGTGACATCGAACTCCGCTCGGGCGACCTGTTCGTATTCGGCGGTCCCTCCAGGCTCGCGTACCACGGGGTCCCGAAGGTCCACCCGGACACGGCCGACCCGGCCATCGGCATCCGAACGGGCCGTATCAACATCACCTTGCGGTCGACCGGCCTGTCGTCGTCCGCGACACCAACGACGTAACAGGGAGCACACATGGCGAATCAGGTCGACACAACGGGTCTCGTGACCGGCGAAGACGGTCTGGCCCGCCCGATGTGGGCGGCGAAGGACGCGCTCCTGCGCGAGTACTACGACACCGAATGGGGCATGCCCGTCCGTGACGAGCGGGGATTGTTCGAAAGGCTGAGCCTGGAGGCCTTCCAGTCGGGGCTCTCGTGGGCGACGATCCTGCGCAAACGCCCGGCGTTCCGGTCGGCCTTCCGCGCCTTCGACCCGGACAAGGTCGCCGTGTTCGAGGAGTCCGATATCGAGCGCCTCATGTCGGACACCGGGATAGTCCGCAACCGGCAGAAGATCCTCGCGACGATCGGCAACGCGAAGGCGACGATCGAGCTGCGTGCCGACGGCGGTCTCGTCGACCTCATCTGGTCGCACCGGCCCGACGAGACCCCGAGACCGAAGGCGCTCGCCGACATCCCCACCACCTCGCCCGAATCCGTGACACTCGCGAAAACGCTGCGCGCCAAAGGGTTCCGATTCGTCGGCCCGACGACGATGTTCGCTCTGATGGAGGCGATCGGCATCGTCGACACCCACTTGCTGGGCAGTCACCGCCGGGGAACCTCCGGGGTGTGGACGTGATCAGCCGAAGAGAACCAGCCAGGCGCCCAACGCGATCATGCCGACGGCACCGATCGCGTGGACGAGGTGCGCGACCACATTGGCGGAGCGATGCCTCCGAATGATGAGCAGGTCGCCGATCGGGAGGATCGCCGCGAGCATGAGGACCCCACCGAGCACCCCACCGTCGGTCTGGGCGACGGCGAGTAGAGCCAGGATCGCGCCGAGCGCGATGTCTCGCAGTCCGGTCGCGGCCCCGAACGCCTCCGCGGGGCCGTCATCGACGATGCGAACACCGTACTGGGCCGACGCGCCGCGCGGGCTGATCGTCGCGTAGACGCCGACCGCGCACAGGGCGACACCGACGAGCGCGACTCCCCAATGGCCAATGGGCATTCCAGCCTCACTTAATCCCTTATGGTGCATCATGATCACGAAGGCCGTACCGGGTGCCGAGTATGGACTTTTGGCCGTAAATGTCGGATGCCGAGCCTATCCTGACGGGCATGATTACACACATCTACTCGGTCACCGTCATCGTCGGCGACCAGGATGAAGCAAAGAAGTTCTACACCGAGACCCTCGGCTGGGAGGCTCGGGAGGACACGAAGATGGAGTCGATGCGCTGGCTCACGGTGTCTCCCCCCGGCGCTCTGACGACGGTTTCGCTCGGTCTGCCGGGGATGTACACCCCAGATGACCCGTCGAAGGACACCCCCGGCGGCGAGACGGGAGTCGCGCTCGTCTGCGACGACATCGACGCGACGTATAGGGAACTGTCGGAGAAGGGCGTGTCCTTCAGGGGCGAGCCCGAGTCCATGCCGTGGGGCGATTTCGCGACCTGGTTCAAGGACCCGTGGGGCAACGAGTACTTTCTCTCCGGTGGCCGTGGCGACCAGTGACGATGAAGGCGGTGCCGGAACGCGTTCGTCGCGTTTCGGCACCGCCTTCCCCCCGAACGGGACGGGTGGCTCAGCTGCATTGCCAGAGGAAGCGGCCCTCGCTCAGGTCGGACTTCACGAAGCCGTACCCGATGCCCGCGTCCCCGAAGTTGACTGAGTAGCCCGTGTCGCCGTCGGCGAGCTGGAACAGGAAGATCCAGTCGTCTCCGGGTGTCTCGTCGGATTGGATCCAGGCGGGTCTGCCGCCCATGTAATTGAGCCCGTGGGAATCGGGCTGTTCGCTGAGTCGAACGGTGACGTCGGGGCCGACGGTCGGCCCCTTGGCGTCGTCGGTGACCGTGAGAAACGCGGGCAGGCGACTTCCGGGCCCCTGAACGATCAGCGCGTTCTCTCCGGCCTCCGATTCCCATGACGTGGGGTTCCCTTCCCCGGTCATGAAGAGATAGGCCATGCGGGTCTCGTCCGACGGCAGCCGGAACTGACCGATGAACTCCATCAGTTCACCGCTCTCCTTCGAGGTAGGCCACTGTGGTGTGTCGACCCAGTTGGGCTGCCCGCCGATCTTGGTCGTGGCGGCCGTGATCGGTTCTTCGGCGATCGTCAGGTTCAGGTAGCGGGTCGGTGGTGCTTCGCTCATGAGCGTCACGATAGGCGTCGATTGCGACAACCGGTGTCGGCCTCATCGTGACACGGACACCAGCGGCCGGTCCGATCGTCCGACGCTCTCCTCAGTCCGGTTCCATAGTGTTCTCGCGATGATCGTGAAACCCGCGAGCAGCGTCAGCGCGGCGATGGCCTGCCCCAAACGCAGCGGCAGGTCCACGAGTTGTTCGGCGCCGGCGATGCTCACCGCGGCGCCGACGAGCACTGCGGCCATGACCGGCACCCGCCGGACGGTGGCCAACTGGATCGACTGCGCCGCAAGGGCGACGAACAGGAGCGCCGGACCGACCTGGTACACGAGCAGCTCGACCCCCGGAGCGCTCTGAACGGTCGTGAAGAATTCGCCCAACTCTGCGGTCGTCGTCGTGACCGCGCCTCCGATGAGATCGATGATCATCTGTGCGGTCATGGCAGCGGCCCCGGCGAGAGCCAGTCCCGCGAAGCCCCACCCGAGCGCCTTCCCCAGCCCTGTGGACGGTCGTACCGCCCGCGCCATGGCCACCGCGACGACCCCGAACATCAGGTTGTCGATCACCCACGCCACATGGGCGACCGTCCAACCGGGCTCGACTCCGCCGCTGCCCAACCGCATGACGGCCCAGCCGACGAGCAGTAGAAGAGGTGCCCCGATGAGGGACACGAGTGTGAGCTTCTTCGATGTCATGCGGTGAAGGTTAGCGTATGCAGAATTTATTCTGCAAGTATTTCTCTGCACATTATTCTCCGCAAAGTGCCTCGCGATACCCTGCCCCCATGTCCGATGAGCCCATCCCGTTCACATCCGAGGCGATCAAGGCGCTCGCGAGTCCACTTCGTCGACGCATCCTGCGTCAACTCGGCAACCACGGTCCCGCGACGTCGACGACGATCGCGACCGCGCTCGGCCACAACAGCGGGACCACCAGCTATCACCTGAGATTGCTCGCCAAAGCCGGCTTCATCGAGGAGTTGCCTGAGCGGGCGAAAGGCCGGGAACGCTGGTGGCGTCTCATTCCGGCCGACCGGCGGATGCCCGACCCGGCGGACCTGTCCGACGCGGACCGGTCGGCGGCGTCGGAACTTCTCCGGGCCCGGCTCACCGAGGATCTCACCATGATGGCGTCGTTTCTGAACGCGGGCAACGAACTGCACGATTGGGCGGAGGGTTCACGCGGGCGCAGTCATCTGACCAAGGAGGAGCTTCGCGCGTTCCACGACGACTATGTGGCCCTGTTGAGGCGGTACAGCAAGCCCCCGGAGGACGCCAGTCCGGGTGCGCGGCCGATCATGCTGCGCTGGTACGGATTCCCCGATCCCGACGCGTGACCACGTTCTGTCGGGCGGGATCGATCGCTCGACGTGGACGGGTTGACGTCAGGACGCCGCGCGCGCCGACGTCGAACCGATCGAGCCGAGGATCGACGTGAGACACAGCCCGGCGACGAGGTTGATCCCCGCCGTCGCGATCTGCGCGTCGAGGGCCGCGCCGAACGTGAACGGCAGGAGGACCGCGACGGCGGTGACGAGCACGCAGATCCAGTAGAAGAACTGCATGGGCCGGGGCATGATCAGCAACAGCAGATGCAGCAGCGCGGTGGCGGCGAGCGCGACGGCGGCTCCGGCGAGGGCGTACTGCGTCGTCGTCGCGGTGCCGTAGATTCCCTCGCCTTCGGCGGCGAGGACGGGAATGCCGAGTACTCCGCGAACGAGCAGGATGCCGACGACGATGACGAGCGCGACGACGACGGCGGTGCCGAATCCGCCCGCCCACAGTCGCCCGGCGGCGACGCGTGGACGCCGATCGCGGTGTGGGGGCGGCGGTGCGCCATAGGGGATCTGGGTGGTGGGATCGGTCGGATCCATGGGGGGTGTCGGCTGGGCGCGCCCCGGCTCGTAGTGCGGCTCCGTCATGTCTGTCGAAAGTACCGGCATCGTCCCTGGTGGAGGGCGAAATGGACAATCCGGCCGACTTCAGCGAGGTGCGTTCCTGAAACGGGCTTCAGCCCGCTTTAGCGTGGCTTCAGCACCCACGGGGTAGCGTCGACCTTGGGGAGGAGGCCGGAGGCCCCCGAGCTGTCGCGGGGGCCGGGTCGATCGCCACGAAGAGGCCGCCGTTTTCCTTGCGGCCGTTGAACTTTCGCGGGCCGTCCAACGACGGGCGCGGCCGCTCGGCGCGCGAACCGAACCTCGTCGCCCCGCAGCCACGGGGAAGACCCGCGGCGTCCGAAAGCCAAGGAGATCCAAGGCCCGCGGCGTCCGAAAGCCAAGGACGATCGAGAGCCGACGGCGCCCCTCGCGAAAGCCGGGCGGGGACCGGGGGCGTCGGAATGGCGCCCGGTCCCCGCCCGGTGTCGGTGCGTGGTCAGTCGCCCTCGCGTTGCAGCGGGATCTGCACGGCACGGCTGGGCCCCGCGTAGTGGCACGCCGCCATGGTCGGCCCGTCGTGGTCCGTATGCAGCTGCGGCTGCTCGGTGGAGCACAGCTCGCGTTCCCCGTCGGACAGCTCGTTCGCGAACTTCGGGCAGCGCGTTCGGAAACGGCACCCCGACGGCGGAGCCGACGGGCTCGGGACGTCCCCCGTCAACAGGACGCGTTGACGGGCGCGTTCCTTCCGCGGGTCCGGCAGCGGAATCGCCGAGATCAGCGCCTGCGTGTACGGGTGCGACGCGCCGGTGAAGATCTCGTTCACCGTGCCCGTCTCGACGATCCGACCGAGGTACATGACGGCCACCCGGTCGGCGATGTGCCGAACGACGGACAGGTCATGGGACACGAACAGGTAGCTGAGGTGCAGCTCCTCCTGCAGGTCCTCCAGCATGTTGATCACACCGGCCTGAATCGACACGTCGAGCGCCGACACGGGTTCGTCGAGGATGAGCACGCGCGGGTTCAACGCGAGCGCGCGGGCGACGCCGATGCGCTGCCGCTGTCCGCCGGAGAACTCGTGCGGGTACCGGTTGCGGTGTTCCGGGTTGAGTCCGACGGTCTCCATGAGGTCGCGGACGCGTTGCCGTCCGCCGTCGGCGAACCGGTTGTGCACGCGCAGCGGCTCGGCGATGATCTCGAAGATCGTCATGCGCGGGTCGAGCGACGCGAACGGGTCCTGGAAGACGATCTGAAGTTCTGCGCGCAGCGGTCGCATCTGCTGCCGCGACAGCGTCGTCAGGTCGCGGCCTTGATAGTGGACCGAACCGGAGGTGACCGGGATCAGCCCGAGCAGCAACCGCGCCGTCGTCGACTTTCCGCAGCCGGACTCGCCGACGAGCGCGAGCGTCTCGTTGGAGCCGAGTTCGAGCGAGATGTCGCAGACGGCGTGGATGTCGCCGATCTTGCGGCGCAGGAGGCCCTTCGATCGCACGGGGAAGTGTTTGACGAGGTTCGTTGCGGACAGGACGGGCGCGGCGGGGGCCACCGTGTCGTCCGTCGTGCCGGACGTGAGCGTCATGATGTCTCCTTGGGAACGCCGGCGGGGATGAAGATGTCCTCTGGCTTCGAGTCGACGAGGTCCCGGTGGAAGTGGCACGCGGAGGCGTGTTCGCCGCCGTTGATCGTCGCCAGGTTCGGCTCCTCCTCACGGCACGCGTCCTGGGCCATCGGGCAGCGGGGTGCGAAGGGGCAGCCCGGTGGCAGGTTCACCATCGAGGGGGGAGTCCCGAAGATCGGTGTGAGTCGGTGTTCCCGGTCGGCGTCCATTCGGGGGAGTGACCCGAGGAGGCCCAGCGTGTACGGCATTCGCGGCGAGTAGTAGATGTCGTCCACTGTGCCGTATTCGACGGGTTTGCCGGCGTACATGACGAGCACGCGGTCGGCGTGTCCGGCGATGACTCCGAGGTCGTGGGTGATGAGGATCATCGCGGCGCCCGTTTCCTTTCGGGCGGTCTGCAACGCTTCGAGCACCTGCGCCTGGACGGTCACGTCGAGCGCGGTCGTCGGTTCGTCGGCGATGATCACGTCGGGTTGGTTCGCCATGGCGATCGCGATGACGACGCGTTGCCGCATTCCGCCGGACATCTCGTGCGGGTAGGACGCGGCGCGTTGCCTCGGGTTGGGGATGCCGACGACGTCGAGGAGTTCGACGGCGCGTTCCCACGCTTTCGCGCGGGACACCTTGTTGTGGACGAGGACCGCTTCGGCGAGTTGGTATCCGACGGTGTAGACCGGGTTGAGCGAGGTCAGCGGGTCCTGGAAGATCATCGCGATCTTGTTGCCGCGGATCTTGGAGATCTGGCTGTCCTTCAGGCCGAGGAGTTCCCGGCCGTCGAGCAGCGCGGAGCCTTCGACGCGGGCGGTGCGGGGCAGGAGGCCCATGACCGCCAGCGAGGTGACGGACTTGCCGGAGCCGGATTCGCCGACGATTCCGAGGGTCTCGCCCTTGCGAAGTTCGTAGCTGACTCCGCGTACGGCGTTGACGGGCCCGTCCTCGGACGGGAATCGCACCGTCAGGTCGCGGACCTCCAACGCGTACTTGTCGTCCGTTGTGGACTTTTCGGTGGTCACTTCCGTCCCCCTGTCTGGCGTGGGTCGAGGGCGTCGCGGAGGCCGTCGCCGATGAAGTTGATGGTCAGGCAGATGAGGATCAGGAACACGCCGGGGAAGTAGAACAACCACGGTCTCGTGAACGCGGCGCCGACGGAGTCGGACACCTGTGAGCCGAGTGAGGTGTCGGGGGACTGGATGCCGAGGCCGATGAAGGACAGGGCGGATTCCGAGAGGATCGCCACGGCCATTTCGAGGGTCGCGGCGACGATGATGACGCTCGTCGCGTTGGGAACGAGGTGCCGGAAGATGATCCGGGTGTCGCTCGCCCCGGCGGCGCGGGCGGCCTCGATGTACTCCTGTTCTCGGATGGACAGGACCTGACCTCGGACGACGCGAGCGGTGCCGACCCAACCGAGGAGACCGAGGACGAGGGCGATCTCGAACCAGCCGACTCCTCCGTCGACGGCGCCGGCGAGCGCGGCGGCGACGGCGAGGAACGGCAGGACGAAGATGATGTCGACGAAGCGCATCATGATCGCGTCGATCCAGCCGCGGTAGAAGCCGGCGATGGCGCCCCACGCGGAGCCGATTCCGACGGACAGGATGGCGACGGTGAACGCGACCTTCAGGGATTGCTGACTGCCGCGCATGACCATCGCGAAGTTGTCCTGGCCGGCTCGTGTCGTCCCGAAGGGATGGTCGAGTGTGGGGGGTGACAGGCTGGGGATCTCCCGGACCATCGTGTGCGGCCATTTCCACACGAGCGGTCCCACGAACGAGAACAGCACCAGCAGCACGAACACGCCGAGGCTGATCATCGCCATGCGGTGTCGTCGGAACCTGGTGATGACCAGGTTGAACATGCTGCGTTCCTGGGTGGTGATCTGTTCGGCTTCCAACAGTCGTTCACTCATAGCGGATCCTCGGGTCGAGCAGGCCGTACAGCAGATCGGACACCAGGTTGGCGAGGATGACGAGCGTTCCCGAGATGAGCAGGAACGCCATGACGGCGAACGAGTCCCCGTCGATGATCGACTCAACGAAGTAGGTGCCGAGGCCGCGCCAGCTGAAGATGGTCTCGGTGATGATCGCGCCGGAGAGGGCGCCGGCGACACCGAGCGGGGCGAAGGTGGCGATCGGGATGAGCGCGGTGCGCAGGGCGTGTCGCCGCATCACGGTGCGGTTCCGAACGCCCTTGGCGCGAGCCAGGCGGACATAGTCGGAGTTCAATACCTCCAGCATGGACGCGCGCTGGTAGCGGCTGACGGACGCGTATCCGACGAGCATGAGGGTCACCGTCGGCAGGATCAGGTGCCCGATGACGTCCAACATTCCCTCCCAGAACGGCATCGAGTCGTAGCCGGGGGAGGCCTCGCGGATCGTGTAGAACCACGTCGCGCCGCTGGCCTTGTTGAACGCGATCGCGCTTTCCTTGATGAGGGCGGCGAGCCAGAACGTCGGCATCGCGAGCGCGACGAACCCGACGAAGGTCAGGATGTAGTCGATCTTGTGGTACTGCCGGACGGCGGAGATGACGCCGGAGATGATGGCGAGGCCGAACGACAGGATCGTCGCGGCCAGCGCGAGTCGCATGGTGATGAAGAAGCGTTCACGGAGTTCGGCGCCGATGTCGGCGACCGGGCCCTCGAGGGACGGCCCGAATTCTCCCTTGAGGAGGCCGATGTCTCCGTTGCCTCCGATACCGGTGAGCCACAGCCAGTACCGTTCCGGCATCGACCGGTCGAGGTACATGCGCTTCTTGAAGTTCTCGATCGCGTCTTCGGAGACTTCGTCACCGTCGGAGGCCATCTGAAGCTGGTAGGTGAACTCGGCGACGGGGTCGTTGGCCGTGTCGACCAGGACGAACGCGAGCGCCGACGCTGCGATGAGGATGGGGATGGCGACCAACAATCGCCGAATAATGTAGACAATCATGGGGGTGGTCCGCACTTTTCGTGTGTACGGATGGGGGTCCGTGCCCTGTTCGGGGCACGGACCCCCATCGCATTCTGACTGTTAGAGGCCGTCTCGCTGCTCGTCAGGTCGTCTGCGGGGCCGGTGAGGGCTCCCGTCGGCGTTATCAGACCGTCCACTGACGACACCGGAATCCGGGCGATTCCTCGCCTCACCGATGCGTCCACGGACACGCCTCGCGCGACCTGAGATGACGGATTACCTCCGGTGACCGTCGCCGGGTGGTCCGCCGTGGCGTCGAGCGTGCGGCGTCGCGTTGGTCACCTCGTCACCCGGACGGCCCCGTCGGGACCGTCCGGGCGCGCGCGTCAGGCTCGGAAGCCCCACGCCTCCATGTTGTAGAAGGACCGCAGCGACATGGCCCAGTTGTCCCGGACGTTGACGACGTCCTCGTTGACGACGATCAGCTGCACGGTCGTGACGAGCGGCAGGGAGATGGCCTCGTCGACGACGAGCTTCGCGGCGGCCGTGGCGTAACCGGCGGCCTCGTCGATGTCGGCGGTCGACATGACCTTGGCGATCTCGGCGTCGATGTCCTCGTTGCCGCCCTTGGTGAAGTTGGACGGGGACTCGGAGTGCCAGAACTGGTTCGGGGCACCAGAGAACGTGGGCGACGACGACCAGCCGAACTGGATGATGTCGAAGTCGCCTTCGGCGAGGACGGCCGAGAGCTTGTCCGGGGCGACCGGCTTGATCTCGATGTCGATGCCGAGTTCCTTGAGGTAGCCCTGGACGAGCGTCGCGCTCGTCTCGCGCATCGTGTGTCCCTCGAGGAAGCGGAAGTTCAGCGGCCCGACGGCTTTGCCGTCCTTGGTGAGCGCGCCGTCGGCGAGCTCGTAGCCGGCTTCTTCGAGGATCTTCTTGGCGGCTTCGAGGTCGCCGGCGCCCTGGCCGGACTCGCTCAAGATGTCCTCGTGGTACTTCGTGCCGTTCGGGAAGATGTGGTTCGTCCGGTTCTCGACGTCCTTGGACACCTGGCCGTAGGTGCGCTCGTTGATGTCGGTGACGTCGATCGCGGTGAAGATCGCCTTGCGGAGCTCGACGTCCTTCAGCCACTTGTTCGTGGTGTTGACGTCGATGTGGTCCCAGCTGCCGGCGGGGCCGACGCTGGACAGGATGCCGTCGCTGGAGACGGCGTCTTCGACGACGTCGGGGTCGAGCGACGCGGGCACGGCGCCGTCGATCTCGCCGTTCTGCAGCGCCTTCAACAGGTCGGGCTGGCTGGCGATGACGACGAGGTGGATCTTGTCGAGGGTCGGCTTGACCTCGCCGTACCACTTCTCGTTCGGGACGAGGGTGACGGATTCACCGAGCTTCGCGGACTCGATCAGGTACGGTCCGCCGGACCAGGTGGGCGTGGTCTCGTCGAACCAGACGGCAGCTTCGCCCATGGCCTTGGGGTCGTTCTTCCAGTCGAAGCCCTCGGCCTCGGCGGCGTGCGCGGGGTAGCTGATCGGGACGCCGTACATCCACTCCGGGTCGATCACGCCGTCCTTGAAGGTGACGTTGATCGCGCCGTCGACTTCCTCGATGGACTCGACGGAGCCGCCGTAGGAGGTGCTGGCGGGGTTGCAGTTCTCGTCGCAGAGCTTCGAGTCACCGGACACGGCGTACCAGTGGTACACGAAGTCGTCGATGCTGATCGGGGTGCCGTCGTTCCACGTGGCCTTGGGGTTGAGCTTGTAGCTCATCGTCTGCGGCTCGTCGGAGACGAGCTTCGGCTCCTCGGCGAGGAGGTCCTTCGACCATTCCCAGGTACCGTCGGGCAGGAAGCTACCGGTCGGCGGCGTGATGCCAGCCAGGACCTGGTTCTGGTACACCGAGTTGCCCTCGGCGCGGTTGGCGTTCCAGTTGGTCCAACCGGCGGACAGGGCCCAGGTGAGCTCTCCGCCGTCCTTGCGGTCGCCGCTGTTGCAGTCGACGGGGTTGTCAACGCAGTCTTCGAATCCACTTCCCGTGGGTTCCTCCGCCTCCGTTCCGCCGCCGCACGCCGACAACGCCAACAACATCGCGGCTCCGGCCGCGAGCGCGGCACTGGTCCGGGCTCTCATTCGCATGATGGACACTCCTCTCAACATCGATCTCTGGCGATCTCTGCCGGGAAGTCTGGCATGCAGAAATATAAATATCGTTGTTCATGAACTAATCGGGGCGGATTCGTTACGCCGCTGTGATGCGGATCGCATTTGCGTGCATACGTCAAGTATCTATGTGTGAAAGTGGATTTGATTTCCATTGGGTTACAACGGATGCCAGGTGGTGGGCCCGTTTCCGCGATCCCAGCGAACATGACCCGCTTTGCGCAGTGCCCGCAATTGAACGGACAAATAGGTCGGTGAGCAATCGAGCAACTTTGCCAACTGTGGACAGTTAAGTCCGGGATTCTCGTGAACGGAAGCCAATGCCTGGGCCGGCGCCGGGCGCGGACGATACTGGCGACGGGACGTGTGCCGCACGAGAAACCACCGCAACTCCGGGTCCTTCGGGGACAACCGTAGGTTGTCGAGGAGCAGATGATCGCGCAGCGCCTCAAGTTGCCACGCCACGTGGCTCTCCGGCTGGCCCGTGTCCTCCAGGATCGTTCCGAGGGTCGCGCCCTCGATGTGCCGGGCGACAGAGTCCACTATCGACTGAACGATGGCGTACGCCTCGCGCGGCAGCCACAGCATCAGATCCGTGTTGCCGGCGAACCGCACCCCGCCGACCCGGCCGTCCGCGAAGAGCCTGGCCAGCACCTGCGCGGCCTCCGCGGGCGGGCAGCCCGCGAGCGCGGCGACGGTCGGCAGGATCAGGCCGACGGGCGCCTCGGTGACGATCGACTCCACGATCCCGTACAGGGGTGAGACCGCCATCGCGTCCTCGTCGGCACTCCCGCGGGACTGGCGCGGTGCCGCCGGGAGGGGCGCTCCCGGCGCCGTCCGCACCACGTGGCCGGACTCCTGGAGCGTCGCGAGGACGTGGATGATCGTGGTGGGCGTCTGTCCGAGCATCGTGGACAGATCGTCGAGCGTCAGCCCCGACTCGTCGTCCTGTACCGCCGCGATGACCTCGCGGGCGAGCGTTCCCCAGTCGGGATGCGTCGCGCCCGTGCGCACCCAGTGGATCTCGAATCCGGACCGGCCGGGGCGGTTCACCCCGCAGATGAATCCGGACGCCCGCAGCGCCAACAGTTGCTTGTGGACTTGGGCGCTGGTCAGGCCGGACTTCGCGATCAGCCGGGCCGAGCCGATGCCCGGAGGATTGGCGTCGATGAGGGCCATCACGTCGCGTCCGGCGTCGGGCATCGGAAGCCCCGCCGCCGCGATCGGAATCCACCGATACGCCGACGCGGCGCCGGTTTCGGCCTCGGGCAAGGGTCCGTGCGGGTCGCTCACGAGTGCGATCGTGCCACATGGCGCGGCGTTCTCGCACGTGTCGACCGTTTTGGAGATTGGTAACGGTCTATTGGATAACCATTGCATAACGAAAACGATCACCCTGAGTGGTGCGTCGTCGATGCGCCGTAGTCGTTCCCGGTGCACCTTACGCGTATCGACGTGGCGCGAGCCGTGTCACAGCGTCGGCGAGGCCTCCGGCCACAGGTGACCGTCCGTAGTGGTGATAACGATCTGGCACCAGCGTGTGATGAACACCGCTGCGCGCGTGTGGTAGTCGTCGATCCCGGCGATGTCGAAGGGTCGTCGTCCCCGTTCGCGAACGGCCGCACGGGCGATCCTCCTCCGGTCCGATGGACGCCTCGGGGTCGTCCCGTTGTCTCAGGTCGTGCGAGGGCACGGCAGGGTGTCACTCGGCGGAGACGCAGGTGGTTCGACAACGCGGTCGATGGCGTTCTGACGCTGCCGTAGGCGAGCTGCCGGGTAGCGGGACAACTCTCGGCGCCGATGGGCCGATCGCGGTCCCGTCCGTAGAAGGCGAAACCCCCTCCACGGAGACCGTGAAGGGGGTTTCGAAGAAGCGGAGGTCAGATCCGGTCGAGCCAGTGTGACTCGCCCAGATCGCGAAGGTGTCCGATGAATCGGTCCACTTTGACCCTGTTGCCCTTGTTGATGCCGTCCAGCAGGGCGAAGTAGCACAAGGTGTCGAGGAAGGCCTGATCGGTGACCTCGGCGTTCGGGGCGTCCATCCGAGCGTCGAAGTTGGACTCGGGAACGCGCCAGTTGCCGTAGTTCTCGTCGAGGTACTGCTCCGGCGGGTCCGGGACGAACTGCGGAACGCCCAGGAATTCGACGGTCGTCAAGTCGAACGGGGAGTTCCACCAACGCGTCGCGGTGCCGTCGTGCCACACACGACCGTCCTCGCCCTCGTAGTGCGGGAAGACGTCGATCATCATGCCGTTGGCGTGGTTGATCCGCAGCCGGTCCGTGTTGAAGTCGAGGCGTCGGACGTGGAAGTTCTCGGTCGCCTCGAAGGCCTCGACCAGGTCGCTAGGAGCGATCTCGGAGGTGAAGAACCCGAGGTCGATGTCCTTGTCCCAGCTGATGAAGCCGGAGTCGCGGACGTAGCCGAGCAGCGTGCCCGAGATGAGGAAGCCCCGCACGTTGAGGTGCGCCAGCTGGGTGTTGAGCTCCTTCAACGCGACCGTCGCCAGCGCGTCGAAACCGGAGTCGTCCGGGGCGGATCGCATCCGTCGGGTCGACGCGAGCGCGCCGTGCTTGACCTTGCCGAGACGGTGCCGGAATCGCTTCGACCGCAACGCCTGCAACACGATCGCCTTGCGGGCCAGGGCCCGCGCCTCCTCGTGCTCACCGGCCGCGGCGGCCGCGCGCGCGACCGTCGTCAACAGGGGAACGATGCCGTGGCAGCTGCGGGGGGACTCCCACCACAGCGCCCGGATCTGCGCGTAGTCGCCCGGTTCCTCCATGAGGGACCGAAGCTCCGACCACAGTCGAGCGTAACGCCACAGTCCACCGCGGATCGCCGTGACGAGCGTGTCGGCGGCACCCTGCCGGTCGCCGGTCGTGCGGATCGCGCGGGCGGTCTCCAACTGCTTGTTGGCGAGCTTCTCCCGCTCCGGGCCCGGCTCCGGCAATGCAACGAGTTCCGACACGGCCTGCCTCTTCTTCACTTCGATCGTGGTCATCGACCCGCTCCAACCGTTGTCGCCAGCTCGTCCTCGCCCGCTTTGCGCAGGTCGGCGGCGGCCGTCGTCCGGTCCCCGGCGGTCAGTCGCTTGTACGCGCGCCGCACGAAGTGCAGATTCAGGTACTCCGGCCACGTCGTCTCGACGTTCGGCGCGTCGCTGGTGAACGCGTCGAAGCCGGAGTTCGGTGTGCGCCAGTCGTCGTAATTCTCGGTCAGATACTTGTCCACATTGCCTGGGATCGGCAGACTCAGACCCCGGAACTCGCGACGTTCCACCTCGAACGGTGTGTTGTGCCAGCGGACGAACACGGCCTCGTGCCACATGCGACCGTCCTCCGGGTAGAACCGGAAGATGTCGATGGGGGAGCCGCCGCGGTGCCGCAGCCCGACCTTCTTCGTGCGCGGGTGCACGACGTCGAAGTCGAAGCGGGGATGCTTCGCGAACAGCTTGTTGATCGCGTCCTCGTCGAAGTCGGACGCGAAGACGCCGACGTCGATGTCGTTGTCGGCGGACAACGGACGTCCCTCACGGACCAGGCCCAGGGCGGTGCCCGCCGCCATGAAGTACGGGATGCCGGAGGCGTCCAGCACGGAGGCCAGGTCCTCGAAGGCGCTCCAGGCGCCCTTGCCCTCGAGCTTCGCGTCGACGATCGGGGCGTCCAGCTTGTGACCTGAGTGGACGTATCGGATCGCCTGGCGGTACAGCTCGATCGCCGAGTCGGTGTCCGACGCCCGCGCCGCCGCGGTCGCCAGCTGCCGAACGCCCTTGAGGAAGTCCGCCGGATCCGTCACCAGTGGTGTCCACGCCGCCGACAACCGCGCGTACTGCTCCGGGCTGTCGCACAGCTTCGCTGCGGCCCACAGCACCTCGCCGTTGCGGACAAAACGGGGCAGCGCCTCGACCGCGAGGGCGTCGGCGTCGGCCGTCGGAAGCGTCCGGTATCCGTACGTGATCATCCGCGCGACGCTCGCGGCGTGCGACGGTTGAAGCATCCTGCCGGTGCGCGCCGAGTTGAACGCGGCGGCGTAGTCGCCGTAGTAGGCGTGGAAGTCGGCGTGCAGGGCGTGCAGGTCGGGCGATTCCGGGAACCGATGATCGAGAGTGGACAGAGTCTCGCTGAGCAGGTCGTCCGCTCCGGCGCGGAAGACCGCGCGGGCGGCGACGAGCGCCGTCGACAGGTGCCGGGTGGGAATGCCGCCGGAGTTCCGGATGAACTTCGTGATGTCGTCCTGAGTGGAGTTCTCACCCAGGTATTTGAGAGCGGCGTAGGTGCGGGCCGCTCCAGCCGGGAGCGCCCGGTAGACAGGTGTGCGACTCAGGACCCGAACGACGGTCTGCTTCGGTTGAAAAGGCATGGGTGGCTTTCTAGAAAGTGTCGTTGGCGCGAGCCAGGTCCTCGGCGAAGTCGACTTCGATGACGGGGTGGGCGGAGATGTCGAGCGCTTCGATCCGCAGGCCGTCCTTCTCGATCGCCAGCTCGATGCCGCGCTCGAAGTAGTCCTGCTCCTCGCACTCCTCCAGGCGCTTCGTCAACAGCGCCCGGTCACCGGAGGAGATGAAGTTGATGCCGACGGCCTCGCCCAGCGCGCCGTCGACGACCGTCTTCGACAGCTGGTTGATGTAGCCCTCGGTGTCGAGCGTGTACTTGACCTCCTCCTCGGCCACGGACGCGGTGTTGACGCACACGAAGGAGCGGTCCATTGCCATGTGGGGGAGGAGTTCGTCGAGGATGCCCTCGTTGAAGACGACATCGCCGTTGAGCCACAGGACGCCGCCGGGGCCGGCGATCTGCAGGGCCTTCAGGAGGCTCTTGGAGGTGTTGGTGTCGCCGTACGCCTGGTTGTACATGAAGCCGACGTCGGGGACGGCCTCCATGATCATTTCCTTCTTGAAGCCGACGACGAGATGGATCGAGTGCCGGTTGAATCGCGAGGTCAGCATCCGCAGGGAGCGGTGCAGAATCGTCTCGCCGGAGTTCAGCGGCGTCAGTGACTTCGGATGCGGGCGGCCCAGCCGCGAGCCGACTCCTGCCGCGAGTATCACGATGTTGTTGGCCACTGCGTCTCCTCCATGGGTACGGATGACTGCTCAAGGCACGGGGTGCGCCGTCTACCACGTATGGGTTGAAAAGGGGGGTGGGGCTCGCCGGCGGAATCTACTTCGTTCGGCGCTCCCTAGGGGGCTGAGGTCGTTCCCGCTGCCCTAGGTCCGGCTACGCGCGGTGAGCACGCGTTGCGCGTGTTGACCGATGGACTCGCACGGCCTCATCGCCGCGCGGGCCCCGCCTGCCGTGCGACCATGGCTCCTCGTCGCACCGCGCCCGACCGTGAGATAACGGGACAACCCCATAAATGCTGATCGTCGGGCGACTATATCACCGGTTTCCTGTGAGTTAACTGATCGATGATGCGACGCCGGTGGGTGAGCGTTCGACGCGGGCCGACACCGCTTCGCGACGGATCAGGCGGGGACGTCGGCGGTCGCGGGACGTCCGGCGGCCAGGATGATCCGGTTGCGGCGGTTCTGGCGGACCGCGTCGGCGGTGAACACCGCGAGGGCGCACCAGACGAGGCCGAAGCCGATCCAGCGGGCCGTCGGCATCACCTCGTGGTAGATCGCGACACCGATCGTGAACTGCATGATCGGCGCGATGTACTGCGCCATCCCGATGACGGTCAACGGCAGCCGGTTCGCCGCCCCGGCGAAGAACAGCAGCGGCACGGCGGTCGCGATCCCCGCCCCCGCCAGGAGCAGGGTGTGGGTGACGGAGATCGTCCCGAAGGTGGCGTCGCCCGTGGAGTACAGCCAGACGAGGAAGCCGACGGCGGGCAGCGCCACGGCGACGGTCTCGGCGAAGAGGCTCACGTCGGCGGGCAGCGCGACCTTCTTCTTGATCAATCCGTAGCAGGCGAAGGTGAAGCCGAGCGTGAGCGCGATCCACGGCAGGCGGCCGTACTCGATCGTCAGGACGGCGACCGCGAGCCCGCCGATGCCGACGGCGGCCCACTGCCAGGAGCGCAGCTGTTCGCGGAGCAGGAGGACGCCCATCAGCACCGACACGAGCGGGTTGATGAAGTAGCCGAGCGAGGTCTCGACGACGTGACCGGAGTTGACGCCGTAGATGTAGGTGATCCAGTTGACCGAGATGAGCACGGCCGCCCCGGTGACGGCGGCGGTGCGGCGCCAGTCGGCGAGGAGCCTCCCGACGAGCCGGAAGTGCCGGAGCGCGGCCACCACGATCGCCACGACGACGAGTGACCACAAAAGACGGTGGGCGAGGATCTCGCCGGCGGACGACGGCAGCAACAGCTTCCAGTACAGCGGAAACAGGCCCCAGATCCCGTAAGCGGCGGCGGCGTAGATCAGACCACGACGTGTATCAGGCACCGCCCAAATCTATGCCCGATCCGGGCCGCCGAGACCTGCTCCTCCCTGTGCGTTGGGCCACTTCAGGGCGGTGCGCGAGTGTCCCTGCCGCGATCCGAGTGGGCTCGTTCGACGGCGGAGCCTCACAGCGGCGGACGCGACCGGAACGGCCTGCTCGAGTCCCCTTGCGGTCGCGGTGTCGTACCGATCGACTCGTACACGCGGCTGATCCG
Organism: Stackebrandtia soli; assembly: GCF_965137155.1. Classification (NCBI taxonomy): domain Bacteria; kingdom Bacillati; phylum Actinomycetota; class Actinomycetes; order Glycomycetales; family Glycomycetaceae; genus Stackebrandtia; species Stackebrandtia soli. The sequence continues at coordinate 35,151 of NZ_CBCRZX010000024.1, read as the reverse complement.
CGGCCGTTCGGGTCGCGGTGGCCCGGCCTTTAGGTAGTCCCGTCGCGCCGGGGCGTCGGTCGCGCCGCCCGGGCGTCGGTCGACCAGCGGAGTGGTCCCCGGGCACGCCGGTGTTCGACACCACTGACGTGGGAGCCTCGACCACACGGAGCCGTCGGGTTTCGGCCGAACCACCGCGTGAGGTGGTCAGGTGTCGATGCGCGCCGCCCCCGCGGACGGCACCGCGAGGTAGAAGGTCGGCGAAGGCTGTTCGGCGAGGTCGGCCGCCTCGGCGATCACGTCGCACATCTCGTCGGAGCGGTCGGCGTTGACGAGCGCGATCGCGCTCCCGCCGAAACCGCCGCCCATCATGCGCGCGCCCCACGCGCCACCCTCGATCGCGGCTTGCACGACCGTGTCGAGTTCGGGGCACGAGACCTCGAAGTCGGCCATGAGAGACAGGTGGGACTCGGTCATCGCGGCACCGAGATACCGGAGGTCGCCCAGGGTGCCGTCCTGGAGCGCCCGGGCGGCGGCGAGGGTGCGGGCGTTCTCGGTGATCACGTGTCGTACTCGCCTGCGCAGCAACCGATCCGGCAGCGCCAGGTACTCGACGTGGTTGACGTCGCGGAGGCTCGCGACGTCCAGCAGCTTCGCGGCGCGCTCGCAGTCGCGGCGGCGGTCGGCGTACTCGCCGGTGGCGTGCGAGTGCCGCACGTGCGTGTCGACGACGATCATCTCGAGCCCGGCCTCTTCGAGATCGAAGGGCACCGGCTCGATGACGTTGGAGCGGCTGTCCATGAACAGGGCGTGACCGGGGATCGACATGAGCGAGGCGGTCTGGTCGAGGACACCGGTCGGAGCGCCCACGTACTCGTTCTCGGCCCGCCGGGCCGTCAAGACCCGGTCGAGCACGGACAACTCGATGTCGTACAGGTCGACCAGCGCCGACAGGACCGCGATCTCCAGGGCCGCCGACGACGACATCCCGGCACCGAGGGGCACGTCCGAGGCGATCGCGATGCGCGCGCCGCCGACGCGAACGCCCGGAAGCGTCGACAGCGACCAGACGATACCGGCCACATAGGATGCCCAGCCGGGGACGGGGTCGGCGCGGGACAGGTCCCGGCTCACCCGCGACGGTCCGAAGGTGACGGTCTCGCCGGTCGCCTCCGACCACACCTGCCAGGTGGGGCTCGTCGAACGGGAGACGGCGGCGGCCGTGTAGAAGCCGATCGCGTAAGGCATGGAGTAGCCATCGTTGTAGTCCGTGTGCTCGCCGAGGACATTGACACGCCCCGGCGCGATCCAGCACCCGGCGGGGCGCCCCCCGAAGGCCCGCGAGTAGCCCGCTTCGGCGCGTCTGAGCAGGTCATCCATGACGGTGAAACTCCCAAGCGTCGCCGACGATCGTGGACAGGTCGCGGCGGGACGGAGCCCAGCCGAGTTCATCGTGCGCGGCTTCGCTCGACGCGACGAGCGTCGCCGGATCGCCCGACCGACGCGGGGCGCGCTCCACGGGAACCGGGAGCCCGGTGACCGCCTCGACCGTCGCGATGACCTCCCGGTTGGAGAAGCCGACGCCGTTGCCGAGATTGAACACCCGGTGCGCGCCGGGCTCTGCGGCGTCGACGGCCAGCAGGTGCGCCTCCGCGAGGTCCGCCACGTGGATGTAGTCGCGGACGCACGTGCCGTCCGGGGTGTCGTAGTCGTCGCCGAAGAGACGCAACTTGTCCCTGTTCCCGGCAGCCGCGTCGAGCGCCAACGGGATCAGGTGCGTCTCGGTCGCGTGTCGTTCCCCGTGCCAGACGCCGTCACCGTCGCGCCAAGCCCCGGCGACGTTGAAGTACCGCAGGCTCACCGCCGCGAGGTCGTGCGCGACGCAGTACGAGGAGATCGCCGCGTCGGCCGCGAGCTTCGTCGCGCCGTACGTGCTGGTCGGGACGGTCGCGGCCGTCTCCGGGATCGGCAGTCGCTCGGGATCGCCGTACACCGCGGCCGTCGACGAGAACACGAGTCGGCCGATACCCCCGCCGCGCATCGCCTCCAGCAGCGCGAGCGTCCCGACCGTGTTGGCGTTCCAGTAGTCGCCGGGCCGGTCCATCGACTCGCCCGCCGCGATCAGTCCCGCGAAGTGGAACACCGCGTCGAAACCGTCACCGGCCACAATGGCCGCATTATGGACGGTGTCGCGGACGAGCCGGGCGCCCGCCGGAACCGCGTCCGCGTGCCCCGTCGAACAGTCGTCGAGGATCGTCACCTCGTGGCCGCCCTCGACGAGCATCCTCGCCACGATCGACCCGATGTATCCCGCGCCCCCGGTGACCAGGTATCTCACATTGCCTCCCTCAGAAGCCGCGCCGCGCGCTCCGGCGGTACGTCGTTCACGAACGCCCCTTGGGCCGATTCCGAACCGGCCACGTACTTCAGTTTGCCGGGAGCCCGGCGAACCGAGAACAGTCGCAGATGAAGATAGGCCAGGTCACGGTCGGTCCGCACCGGAGCCTGATACCACCCGGACACATATGGCATCGGCACCTCGAACACGTTGTCGAGCGCTCGCAACACCGACAAGTACAGGGGCCCGAAGGCGTCGCGGTGACGTTCCGGCAGCGCCGCGAGGTCCGGCACCTGAACATGCGGGTACACGTGCACCTCGAACGGCCATCGCGCGGCGACGGGGACGAACGCCGTCCAGTGCTCGTTGGCGGCGATGACGCGTTCCCCCGCGCGCTCGCTCTCCAACACGTCGGCGAACAGATCACGGCCCGTCGCGGCCCGGTGCTCACGCGCGACGTCGAGCATCCGCCGCGTCGTCGGCGCCACGTACGGGTAGCCGTAGATCTGGCCGTGCGGGTGGTGCAGCGTCACCCCGATCTCCTCGCCCCGGTTCTCGAACGGGAACACCTGCTCCACGTTCGGATCGCGGGACAGCTCGGCCGTGCGATGCGCCCACGCGTCCATGACGAGCCGCACCCGATCGGGATCGAGCCCGGAGAACGACTCGCCGTGATCGGACGTGTAACAGACGACCTCGCAGCGGCCGACCGACGGACGCCTTGAATCATCCATGATGGATTCCGATTCGGGTGGCCCGCCGAACGACGGGAAGCGATTCTCGAAGACGGCGACGGCGTAGTCCGGCGCGGGGATCTCGGTCGTCCGACCGTCCGAGGACGGGCACAGCGGACAATCCGTGGCGGCCGGGAGGAAGGGCCTGGACTGCCGATTCGCCGCGACGGAGACCCACTCGCCGGTGGTCACGTCCCGCCGCAACTCGGCGGCGCCCGCGCGCGCTTCGGCGGGGCGGGCGTCCCGGTGCCGGTCGCGCCCCTCGTCCGTCGCGTCGAAGTAGACGATCTCGCGCCCGTCCGACAGTCTCGCTCGTGCCACGTGCGTCACGAGGGCTCCTCTCCCGCGATGATGAGCCGACCGACGCGCTCCCGCAGGCTCACGCGGGCGTCGTCCGGCATGCCCCCGTCGGTGACGAGCACGTCCGTGTCCGTCATCGAGGCGATCGTGCGCAGCCCGACGATGCCCCACTTCGTGTGGTCGGCGAGGACGACGAGCCGTCGGGCGGTGGCGATGAGCGCCCGGTTCGTCTCGGACTCCTCCAGGTTCGGAGTGGTGTAACCGCTGTCGGCGTCGACGCCGTGCACGCCGAGGAACAGGAGGTCCACGTTGATGCTCTCGAGGGTGGCGATCGCGAACGGCCCGACCAGTGCGTCCGAGGGGGTCCGCACGCCGCCGGTGAGGATCACCGTCTGGTCGTCGAGCCCCGAGCGGTAGAAGACGTCCGCCACCGGCACCGAGTTCGTCACGACCGTCAACCCGCCGACGCCCACGAGGTGCGCCGCGAGCGTCCAGGTCGTCGTCCCGCCGGACAACGCGATCGCCTGGCCCGGGGACACGAGCGCCGCGGCCTGCCGGGCGATCGCCTCCTTCGCGGACTTCTGCTGGACGGCCTTCGCCTCGAAACCGGGTTCGTCGGTGGAGCCGATGTCGATCGCCGTCGCCCCACCATGGACCTTGGCGACGAGGCCGCGCTCGGCGAGCGTCTCCAGGTCTCGACGGATCGTCATGTCCGAGACCCCGAACTCCGCGACGAGCTCCGCGACCCGCACCGCCCCCCGTCTGCGGACTCGCTCGGCGATCACGGCCTGGCGCTGCGGCGCGAGCATGGCGCTGTCCTCACGATATCGACGGTGAATTGCGGCGGGTCGATCATAATCGAACAGAACCAAACACCGTGGCGTGGGTTCGATCGGGCGATGCGGCACTGGCAGAATTGCCGCATGACCACCACCGATTCCACGCCGCGCAGGCTTCGGGTGCTGTCGGGTATCCAGCCGACCGCCGACTCCTTCCACCTTGGTAACTACTGTGGAGCGTTGCGGAACTGGGTGGACATGCAGGACACCCACGACGCGTTCTACTTCATCGCCGACCTGCACGCCATCACGATCGACCACGATCCGAAGCTGCTCATCCAGCGCCGCCGTGTCGCGGCGGCCCAACTGCTCGCGATCGGCGTCGACCCGCAGAAGTCGACGCTGTTCGTCCAGTCGCAGGTCAGCGCGCACCCGATGTTGTCGTGGGTGCTCGAATGCCACACCGGTTTCGGTGAGGCGGCGCGCATGACGCAGTTCAAGGACAAGTCGGCCAAGAACGAGCGCACCACCGTCGGGCTGTTCACCTACCCGGTCCTCCAGGCCGCCGACATCCTCCTCTACGACGCCGAGGCCGTGCCCGTCGGCGAGGACCAGCGGCAGCACCTCGAACTCGTCCGCGACCTCGCGCACCGGTTCAACACCTCGTACGGACAGACCTTCGTGACCCCGAACGCGCACATCGTCAAGGCGACCGGCGTCATCCACGACCTGGCCGACCCGACGAAGAAGATGTCCAAGTCCGGGTCGTCCCCGCAGGGCATCATCGACCTCCTCGACGAGTCGAACCGCATTCGCAAGAAGATCAAGTCCGCCGTCACCGACACCGGTCGCGAGATCGCCTACGACACCGAACTCAAGCCCGGTGTGTCGAACCTGTTGACGATCTACGCGACGCTCAGCGGCACCAGCATCGTCGAGCTCGAGGAGCGGTACGAGGGCAAGGGCTACGGCGATTTCAAGAAGGACCTCGCCGAAGTCGTCGCCGACTTCTGCGCCCCGATCGCCCAACGCACCCGCGAATACCTCGACGACCCGGCCACCCTCGACAAGATCCTCCTCGGCGGAGCGGAGAAAGCCAACACGGTCGCCTCCGCGACGCTGTCCCGGGTCTACGATCGGGTTGGCTTTGGCGAACCGGTGTGAAGTCAGAGCCTGTCCCGTTATCTCAGGTCGTGTGAGGTGAGACTGTGAGCGTCATCCGGCAAGGCGGAGAATCGCCTGCGCGACGGTGTTTCGCGCGGGTGGTTCGACAACGCGGATCGGGGCGTTCACCGGCCATCGCGGCGAACGAGACGAGCTTCGGGCGGCGGACATGCTGACCGTCGGTGTGGCGATCCCGATCCCCCAGCCGTGGGGTGCCGAGCTCGATGCCGCCCGCGCGGCGACCGGAGACCCCCAGGCCGCCCACGTGCCGTCCCACGTGACGCTTCTCGGCCCGACCGAGATCGACGACGAACGTTTCGCGGACGTCGAGTCGCACCTCGCCCGCTGCGCCGCGGGGCATCACCCGTTCGACATCCACCTGCGGGGCACCGGCACGTTCCGGCCCGTCACCGAGGTCGTGTTCGTGACGGTCGCCGAGGGCATCAGCGAGTGCGAGAAGCTCGAGGCCGCCGTTCGCGCCGGACCACTGGACCGGGAACTGAACTACCCCTACCACCCGCACGTCACCGTCGCCCAGTCCGTGCCGGAGCCCGCCCTCGACGCCGTGTTCGAGGAGCTCGCCGACTTCGAGACGCGGTTCAACGTCGGCGGATTCACCCTGTACACACACGACAACGTGACCGCCTGGCGGCCCCGTCGGGTGTTCCGCTTCGGCGTGCCGCTGTAGGGAGCGTTCCGTTCCCGGCGGATCCGACACGGAGTCGGCTCCGGCGTCGAGATCGTGGTCCGCGCTTCGTCCGCCGGGAGCGTTGTCGGGATCTTTCCCGCCCGACCGAGTGACATTCCGACACGCGCCTCTCACGACCTGGGCTGACGGGACGAGCTCCCATAGGCGACCATGGGCGACGTGAAGTTTCCCGACGTAGGAGCGGCATTCGACCGCTTGATCGCGTGGCTGCGCGCCAGATCGAAGAGATTCGATCACTTTTGGCGTGCGCAGGAACGCTTCTTCGAAGTCCACGCCGGTCTGCTGTCCGCCGCGATTTCGTACTACGCGTTCTTCGCGGCGCTGTCCCTGTCTCTGCTGTCGTTGTCGGTCCTCGGATACCTGCTCGAACTGCCCGACCTGGAGCGCGTCGTCCAGACCTGGCTCAACGAGAACCTGCCGATCATCGACGTCAACTCCATCAAGGTGTCCCGGCAGACGGCCGGTCTCATCGCGCTCGGAGCCCTGACGATCACCGGTGTCAGCTGGGTCCAGGGTGTCCGGTCGTCGATCCGCGCCGTGTGGCTTCTCGAACAGGAACCCGGGCACCCGATCTGGCGATGGATCGTCGACCTGGTCGTCCTCTTCGCGCTCGGCGTGCTGCTCATTTCGACGCTCGCCATCACGGCTGCCGCCGAGGTGGCGTTGAACTGGCTGCGCGACGGCTACGCCGCCGGGTGGCTGACGACGTTGATCTCATACGGGTCGACGATCGTCGGAATCGGTGTGAACACCGTGCTGTCGGCGGCGCTGCTGTCCGCGCTGCCTCGACTGGCGTTGCCGATCAAGCGCGTCCTGCCGCCCGCGCTGTGGGTCGCGATCGGGCTGGAACTGTTGAAGACGATGGGGAACCTGTACATCACCTCGGTGTCGAACCGGCCCGCGTACCAGGCCGTCGGGACGGCCGTCGGTCTGCTCATCTTCCTGTTCCTGTTCAACCAGATGCTCATGTTCGCCGCCGCGTGGACGGCGACGAGCCGCCGGGGGAACGCGATCGACCTGGTGGAACGCAAGCGCATCCGCACCGAGCGGTTCCACCGTGCCCCGAGCGCGATCACGATGGCCCCGCCGGTGCCCCTGCCCGCGAGTTCCATCACGAGGAAGGACGTGCGCGCGTTGCCCGCCGAGCCCGAGGCGTCCCGGCCCACCCTCCCCTTCACCCCCGACACGCGGGACTCGTCCACCGAACCGGACGACGATTCCTCGTCCACCGAACCGGACGCCGAGGACTCCCCGTCGGTCGGACCGGACGCGGGGTCCAGTCAGGACTCGTCGACCAAGTCAAACACAGTGGACTCCACGCCGAACTCGCCCGAGCCGCCATCCGATTCGACACCCGAAGACCCCGACGATTCTCCGCGGGACAGTTGACAGTGTGAAGACGTGGTGCGCCCGGGTGGTCGGGGAGTTTCGGCTTGGTGGGGCGGTGTGCGTGTCGAAAGCGTTCTGCGGCATCGGTAACGGAGACCCACCAAGCCGCGGAAGGTGACCACCGCCCAACTCGAATCCTTCCGAATTGCGGTGGTGGAGTTTCCCGGCTTGGTGGGTCTCTCTTCCTGCCGGTGCATCGTCTTTATGTCGCGTACGCCGCCCCACCAAGCCGAAGGTGTGCGGTACGGAGGTGTTGCGGTTTCGTACGCCGAGTGTTGCGGTCTGCCGGGTGGGTCCGGAGGTGTGCGGTATGGCGTACCGGTACGGAGGCGTTGTTGTGAGACCGCAGCGAGTCGAAGCGTATATGTCCTTTGTGGACTGATGGGGCCCGTCGGCGCAGGGTGGGTCGGGTGTGGGGGTGTTGTCGCTAAGGGTCAGATCGGTTGTCCGGAACACGCCATTGCCTGGTAGCCGCCATCGTCAGATCTTCCGGGGCGGGGTCGTTCTTCCTACGCTCGACAGCAACCGAGCGGCCGCCCGCGGTCGCGCTCGACCCCCCGACCGTCCCGCTGCCCAAGCGGGCGAGGAGCACCCCAGTGACACGAGCACCATCCAGACCCCGGATTCGGGCCGCGACGGCGGCCGTGGCCGTGACGGCGTCGGCGATAGCCGCCGTCGCGCTGCTGCCGTCCGCCGACGCTGACGACGCCCGCGACAAGATCGAACAGTCCGTCCTCGATGACTTGAGGGACGGGTCGGCGACCTTCTTCCTGTCCCTCTCCGACCGCGCCGACGTGCGGGCGGCGTCCCAGTCGGACGACCCCGGAACCGTCACCTACGAGGCGATGACCGCGTTCGCCGACGACTATCAGTCGGGACTGCGCGACATTCTCGACCGGCACGACGCGGACTACGAGGCCTTCTGGATCACCAACACCATCAAGGTCACCGGCGACGCGGAGCTCGTCGACGAGCTCGCGGCCCGCGGCGAGGTCGTCCAGATTCGTCCAGAGAGGTCACTGACGCTGTCGGAACCCGTCGAGACCGTCTCGGTCGACGCGGAAGACGGCGTCCAATGGGGTGTCGAGGCGGTCAAGGCCGATCAGGTCTGGGCCGAGTTCGGCGTCGACGGTGACGGCGTCGTCATCGGAAGCATCGACAGTGGCGTCCAGTACGACCATCCCGCGCTCGTCGCGTCGTATCGCGGCAACGACGGCGACGGCTTCACCCACGACTACAACTGGTTCGACCCGAGCGGAATCTGCCCCGAGGACGCTCCCTGCGACAACCAGGGGCACGGCACCCACACCGTCGGCACGATGGTCGGCGCCGACGGGTACGGCGTGGCTCCCGGCGCGCGGTGGATGGCCGCGAAGGGCTGCGAGGCGCGATCCTGTTCGGAGGAGGCGCTGTTGGCGTCCGGACAGTGGATGCTCGCCCCGACGGACCTCGACGGCGACAACCCCCGCCCCGACCTCGCGCCGGACATCATCAACAACTCGTGGGGCGGCGGCCGAGGCGAGGACTGGTACGGCGAGATCATCGACGCGTGGCGCTCCGCCGGCATCTTCGCCCCGTTCGCGGCCGGTAACGGGGCCAACGGCCAGTGCGGCACCGTCGACTCGCCCGGAGACAACGCCGGCACGTACACCGTCGGCGCCGTCGACTCGACCGGAACGGTCGCGGCGTTCTCCGGTCGCGGCCCCGCGATGACCGAGGGCAAACCGGACATCACCGCGCCCGGTGTCGACGTCGTGTCGACGGTTCCCGGCGGCCAGTACGCCCAGATGTCGGGCACGTCGATGGCGACGCCGCACATCAGCGGCATCGTCGCCCTCCTGTGGTCGGCTTCGCCTGCCCTGTACCGGCAGGTCGACGCGACCGCCGAGGCGTTGAACTCCACCGCCGTCGACACCGAGGACACCACCTGCGGCGGGGACGCCGAGTTCAACCACGTCTACGGCAACGGCATCGCGGACGCCCTCGCGGCCGTCGCCGCCGCGCCGCGCGGAGACGTCGGGCTCGTGACGGGAACCGTCACGGACGCGGCGACGGGCGAGCCCGTCCGGTCCGCCGCGATCACCGTCGTGGGGGAACACGGCCGCACCACCACTTCGGACGCCGACGGACGGTTCCGCGTTCGCGTCAGCGTCGGCGAGTACGAGATCACCGCCGCGGGTTACGGCTACCGGTCCGTCAGCGAATCGGTGACCGTGTCGACGGATGAGGAGTCCACAGTTGACTTCTCGCTGATCGCCACGCCTCGCCACGACGTCACCGGCGTCGTCACCGACCCTTACGGTCGGCCCGTGGCCGGGTCGGCCGTCACCATCGACGGCGCGCCGATCGACTCCGTCGTCACGGCCACGGACGGGAGCTTCCGATTCGACGAGGTCGCCGAGGGGGAGTACGACGTGACCGTCACGCCCGCCGACCCGGCGCGCTGCCTCGGCCCGACGACGGACCGTCTCCACGTTGACGGCCTCGTCGTCAACGAGATCGCGATCGACTGGCGGGTCGACCCCTTCGGTTGGTACTGCTCCGACACCGAGTATCGGTGGGAGAAGGTTCGCGACGAGGTCGCGATCGCCGGAGACGAGGACGCCGCCGTCGTGGAGCTTCCGTTCCCGGTCGACTTCTACGGCGCCGAGTACCCGGCCGTCACTGTCAACACCAACGGCCGCATCGGTTTCACGGACGACAAACTCGGCCTGCGCGAGAACACCGCGCTGCCGACGGCGACCAACCCGAACGGCTTCCTCGCCGCGTTCTGGGACGACCTCGTGATCGACGAGCGGGCGTCCGTTCGCTCCGGCCTCGTCGGTCGGGGCGCGGACGAGCGGTTCGTCATCGAGTTCGACGACGCCGCCCTGGCGTCGAACACCAAGGCCCGGATCAGTTTCCAGGTCGTGTTCGCCGAGGACGGCGGCATCGTCGTCCAGTACCGGAACCTGCGGGGCGACGCCGAGGCGGGCGAGTCCGCGACCGTCGGTGTCGAGAGCCCGCAGGGCAGTGTCGCGACGATGTACTCGTACAACGCGCCCGTCCTGTTCGACGGCTTGGCGATCCGCTTCGACGGGCCCGAGCCCGGCGAGGTCGACACGACCGAGGTCGAACTGTCCACCTTTGACCCCGAGGCGACGGACAGCGCGTCGTCGAGCCTCGACGAGTCGTGGAGGTCATCGTCGGAGGAATCCGACACGCCTCCCGAGGCGGGACCCGGCGAACTCGTCTTCGCGGAGCGTTCGGTCGTCGACTCCGACAACGGCCTCGCCTCGGTGCTGAACCTGGGCGGAACCTCCGATCGGTTGCAGGTCAACGAGTTCGGTGTGTTCGCGCGGATCGAGGAGGACGGTGATCGCGTCTGGCGGCGCGGTCCCGCCGAGTTCTACGGCGAATGGCCGGTCACGCCGGCGCGGCCGTGGGACTCGGGTCAGCCCGCGTTCCGGGTCCCCGTCGGCCTGTCCGGCGTGGGATTGACCGGTGGTGACCTCGACGGCGCGACCGCGCTCGGCGATCTGACGGGTGACGGCGTCGACGATCTCGCCTTCATCTCCATCGTCGGTGCCGGTCCCGGTTGGGCCATCAAGGTTCCCGGGCATCAGCTCAGCTACGGCACCTTCGTCACGGTCCTCGACGGCGAGACGGGCGAGACCGTCTGGCATCGATTCTTCGCCTTCGCCGTCTCGGTGGTGATCTCCGACGGCACCCTCGTCGTCGCGGATCAGCCCGTGTCGCACCGGCAGGCCACCGACGCGTACCAGGCGACGGTGACGGCCTACGCCTTCGAACCGGTCGACGGAGCCGTCACGGTGACCGAGACGTGGACGATCGACGGCGGTTCGCGGACGGGCGCCTGGCCGGCGATGGAGCTCGTCTCCGACGGGATCGTCGCCTTGTCCAGTGAGGACGTCGCGATCGCCGGTTCGGCGCAACTGCGTCTCATCGACGCCGCGACGGGCGAGGTCTCGTGGAACGCCGACGTGGTCGACGCGCCGCGGTCGATCGCCTACGACGAAGCCCGCCGCGTGCTCGTCGGAACGGAGCAGACGCCGTTCAGTGAGAACTCGGCCTACACCCTGGCGACGTACGCCCTCGACGACGGCGCTCGAACCGTGGTGAGTCGACGGGTCAACGCGCTCCCGGTCAATCTGACGATCGCGGACGTCACGAAGGCGCGAGGCGCCGAGTACCTCGTGGCGGAGGCGATCCTCGACCAGTACGGCTGGGCCGACGTCACCCAGCTGCGCGCCGTCGACGGCCAGGGCCGACAGCAGTGGCCGTCCTATTCGGTCAAACGCAGTCCCGACAACGGCCATGACGGTTCGCTCATGCTGGGTGTGACCGTCGTCGACGGGACGATCCTCGTCAACAGGGCCGACGACTCCACGAGAGGGCTTCCGGGCTACAACGAGTTGGCGTGGTCGGCGGGCCTGACCGCGATCGACGGCCGTGACGGCGATCGACGTTGGGAGACGACGGGGACGACCGCGTCGCCGACGTACTCCTTCGTCGAGGATGGACGTACACCAGTGGTGACGACCATCGCGGCCGACCAGACCGTCTACAGCTACCGGGTTAGCGACGGTCGGCTCGTCGAGAAGGGCGCGAACCTAGGCGTCGTCACCGCGATGCTGTCCGCCGACGTCAACGGTGACGCCGTCCAGGACCTGATCGTCGGTGGCAGCTCGCACGGGTTGTTCGCGTTGGACGGTTCCGATCTCGACTCGACGCCGACGATCCTGTGGCAGGCGGAACTGCCGGGCTCCGTTCGTGAGCTGGAGTTCGCCGACGACGGCGCGTCCATCGTGGTCGCCGCGTCGACGGCCGCCGTCGTCGTGGACACCCTCAGTGGGCGCGTCACCTCGGTCATCGACGGCCATGACGAGCTCGTGTGGTCGGTGACCGTCGGCGACGTTGACGGGCGGTCCGGCGACGAGATCATCGTGCCGACCGACGCGGTACGCGCGTACTCCGTGAAGGGAAAGCGGCTGTGGAGCCACGATCCCGGTGACGGCGCGATCTTCGCGTCCGCCTCCATCTCCAATGGAGTCGTATACGCCTCCTACGGTCCGAGGTTCGGCACCGAGGCCGATCTGGGCGCGACCGCCGTTGCGTTGAGCGGGGATCGGGGTCGAGTCCAGTGGACCACGACGTCGGAGCGATACGCGACGCCGCAACTGTGGGGCGGTGTCGCCGCGGAGGCGACGATGCCGGGCGTCGACGGCCCCGCCGTCGCGTTCGCGTGGACGACCGTGGACCAGAACGGTGTCACGGAGTTCCTCGACCCGGACACCGGCGAATCCCTCGGCTCGTTCCAGACGACGGGACGGGCCGGACATCGAGGGTTCTCGACCATCGAGGGCGAGTTCGCGCAGCTGACGTCCTACCAGACACACCAGTTCCGGGTGGACGGCCACACCCCGACCGCGATGACGGGCGACCCGTGGGACGCCGCCGTCGCCACCGGCCCCTCCGGTGAACGCCTCGTCGTCATGGCGAACGCCGGATACCTGGCCATGTGGAACGCGTCCATGCTGGGCGCCGGCGTCAACTATCCGAGATCGATCGAGGACACGACCTGGGGAATCTCGACCCAGGACCTGATTGTCGTGGACTTGACCGGCGACGGTGTCGACGAGGTCATCGGCTTCACCGGCGACCCGCTCGGCTACGACATGGTCCTCGGCTTGACCGGATACGGCCAATGGCAGGCGTCCTCCGACCGGACCGGAATCGTCGTCTACAACGTGACGACTCCGTAGGTCTCGACCGGGGCCGCCGTTCCGAAGGGGACGGCGGCCCCTTCGTGTTCGCGGGACGCGAAACGCGTGCGTTCGCCGACCGATCTCCCGTTTCGGGGAGCATCGCACTTCGTCTACTGAGGACTATGAGTGTAGATCTCATTGACTGACGCGCCGGTCCGCCGAGAGTATCGACACGTCATTCGGTCAGCCAGCCCCGTCTGGCGGCCTGCATGCCCGCCTGGAAACGATTCGCCGCGCCGAGACGGTCGAGCAATCGATTGACGCGGCGACTCACCGTCCGAAGGCTCAACCCGAGTCGGCGCGCGATCGCCTCGTCCTTGACGCCGGAGGCGAGCAGGCCGAGCAGTTCGCGCTCGGCGGGGTCCAATGGACCACCGATGTCGGCTCCGCCCTGGAACAGCGGAAGCGCCTCTCTCCACAGTGACTCGAACAGCGCCGCCATCGCCGCCGCCACGGGCGACGGGTGCACGAGGACGCCGCTTCGCGTCACCCCCACACCGGTGTTGATCGGGATGAAGGCACGCGCGCCGTCGACGATCAGGAGTTTCATGGGAACGGTCGGCAGGACCCGCGCCTGTTCGCCGACCGAGGCCATGCGGCGGATGTTGTCGTACTGCCGAGGCAGTTCGAGCACCTCCACGGCGTACACCACCCGGTGCGCCACGCCCCGGTTCAGTGACGTTTGCTCGGTGCTCTCGACGGCGTTGGCGTTCGAGTAGGGCGGGGTGTCGAGGACGGCGACCTCGTGTTCGGCCGAGTCGATCAGGGCGCGCAACGTCGCTTCCATCTGCTGGCGGCCCTCCACCAGCTCCGTCAACGTGTTCCGGCTGCTTCCGTCCAGGTAGTCCCGGGCGAGATCAACGATCGCGGCCGCCGCCGTGTCGATCCCCTCCTGCCGCGCACTGACCAGTCGACGCAGTCCGATGCGGGGGTCGACCGGGAGCAGGCGATCTCCGTCGGTCTCCGCCAAGCCTGCGTCGACGAGTTCGATGTGCGCGGCCTTCATCTCGGAATCGGTGAGGCCGGACAGGCCGACGAGCGAACCGACGTCCGCGCGAGGCTCGGCGAGGATCGTTCGATACAGCAGCTCGGCTTCGCCGGTCAGGCCGAGCCCACGCAGGCGGGAATGCCGTGTAGTCACGTGCCCATGATGCCTCACCAGCGGCGATGCTCCGATGGCTCGATACGATGCGGGGACGTGACGAGGGGTGGTTTCGATGGGGGATATGGGGAAGCGGCGGCCGTACGTGGTCGCGTCCGCGGCGGTGTCGATCGACGGATATCTGGACGACGCCTCGCCCCGGCGTCTGCTGCTGTCGAACGAGGAGGACTTCGACCGGGTCGACGGCGTCCGCGCGAGCGTCGACGCGATCCTCGTCGGGGCGGGGACCCTCCGCGCCGACGACCCGCGCCTGTTGGTGCGGTCCGAGACGCGACGCCGGGAACGCGTCGAGGCCGGTCTGGCGGCGTCGCCGATCCGGGTCGTCGTGACCGGAACGGGCGACATCGACCCGTCTGCCAGGGTCTTCACCGTCGGTGGCGCGGAGCGGTTCGTCTACACCACCGTCGCCGCGCGACCCGCGCTCGCGGAGCGATTGACCGAGGCCGCGACCGTTGTCGCCCTTGGGGAGTCCATCGATCTCGGCGCCGTGCTCGCCGATCTCGCCGATCGTGGAGTCGGGCGCCTCCTCGTCGAGGGCGGAGCGATGATCCATACTCGACTCCTGACGGCGGGGCTCGTCGACGAGCTGCGGCTGGCGGTCGCGCCGTTCCTCATCGGAGACCCAACCGCGCCACGGTTCCTCGGCCCCGCCGCGTATCCGTACGGGCCCGACAATCCATTGAGGCTCACCGAGGTCGACAAACTCGGCGACGTCGCCGTCCTCCACTACCTCGCCCAACGTTGACGGTCGCGTCGTTCGTGTCGGTGACGCGGTGCGCACTTCGAACTCCGTCGTCGGAGCGGCGGCGTACTCGAATCTCCTCGCGGGCGTGCGGGGCGACCTCCCCGACGCGGCGATCTGGTTTCGCGCGACGCTCATTCCCGACCGGTCGAGACGGAACCGCGGACGGCCCCACCAAACCGAGGGCGCGGGCCGATACGCCCGAACGCTCCAAGGCGACAGGGGAGACGCCGCTGGGTTTCGCTGAGATGTCGGCCGATGCCAGGCCGGGCTCGGATTGTCTCGGGGTACGAAGCCGTGAGATCGTGGGGCGCCCTCAGCGGGCCCGACCTGGAAGAGGAGCGACCATGTTCGACGAGCGGTTCGCCGAGTTCTCTCGTGAGCGGCTCGGGGGCGACCCCGTCCCCGACGATCTGCGGGTGTTGCTACTGGCCGAATGGCAGGGCCGGACGGACTTTCGGGACCTGCTGGGCGTCAAGTTCATGGAACCGGGGCAACTCCATCCACTGCTCGACACGAGTTACCTCAGTGCGGCCGAACTCGCCGACCCCGAGATGCAGGCGGTGAACGCCGGTCTCGCCCTGATGAGCACCCATGTCCACATTGTTGCCGAGAACGAGGACAGGTGGATCGGGTACTGGGCGCATCCGGACGAGCCGACCCACCGTCCCCGGCCCGTCGTCATGCTCGACACCGAGTTCTCGTACTGGCTCGCCGAAGGCGGAACCCTGGTCGAGGCGCTCGCCGTGGAGGGCGCGCACTACGCGGAACTCGACGAGCGTTCTGCCTTCGCTCGGACGGCGGGCGCCCTCGCAGAGCTCGGCCTTTCGTTGTCGATGAGCGAGCTCGCCGCCTGTGAGGAGCCTGAGTACATCGTGGACCCGACGCGGTTCGGTGAGGAGTTGATCCGGGCCGAGCGTGTCAGGCGCGGCCTGTGGATCGGTGCCGAGACGTTATGAGTCGCGGTCCTGGACGTAGGTCGCGAGGTACTGGCGGATGATCTTCTTCGCCTCGGCGAGCAGTGCCGGGTCGCCGTCGGGGTCGCGTCGGAACGCCAGCTTGATCAGGGCGTCGGCGGTCTCGACCGCGACGGTCAGCGCCATGTCGAGCCCGCGCGGGGAGCCGATGTTGAAGTGCTCGTCCAGCAGTCGTTCGATGCGATCGGTCAGGACGTCGTTGTTGGTGCGGGAGTCGTCCAGGAGATTGATGTCGACGGCGTCGCCGAAGTGGGTGGTGCGGAAGCCCGGCTCGGATCGGTGCATGGCGATGTACTCGTCGATGGCGATGTCGACGAGGTCCCACCAGTGCGCGGGTTGCCGCTGCGCGATGTGCGTCGCCAGGCTCTCGAAGAACACTTCGAGGTGGCGCATACCGAGGGCGCGAACAACGGCGCGTTTGTCGCCGAAGAACTGGTAGACCGAGCCGATCGCCACGTCGGCGCGGTTCGCGATCAGGGTCGTGGTCAGTTTCGTGTAGCCGACCTCGTCCAGTAGCTCCGCGCACGCGTCGAGCATGCGGGTGACCCGTTCGGTGCTGCGTTGTTGGACGGGGCGTCGGCGCAACGCGCCCGAAGCCGCCGCGACCTGGGCCGACTCGCGCGAGCCGTCACCCGATGTTGACGAGCGTTGCTGATTGCGCGCTACTGTCGACACTCGACCTCCTTGTGGTGCTTCGTCGTGATCAATTCTTCCGCAAACCGAATCGGGGTTGTCTCGCTACCCGGCAGATCGGTCGCGTCGGCGTCGGGACGCCCCGTCCAAACCGTCGAATCGTCCGCGTGAGACGGGCATGCGGCCTTTCCCGGCGGCGGCCCGCCACTCGCCTCACGTGGCCCTAGACGACGGAACCACCTCTTATCATCGTCTCCGGTCTTGACGGGAGCGAAGATGAGGGGTATTCACGTTACTGTGAGCAGAGACTGGACGAACTGGGCGTCGACCGCCACCGCCAAACCCGCGACGATCGCCGCCCCCACCGACGTCGACGGTATCGTCGCCGACGTCCGGACCGCGGCCGAGCGCGGGCAACGCCTCAAAGTGCCCGGGTCCGGGCACTCCTTCACCGGCATCGCCGCACCCGAATCCGGCCTGCTCGACCTGTCGGGCTTTCGCGTTCCCCCCGTCATCGACACGACGACGAAACGCGTCACCGTCGGTTCGTCGACGACCCTGCGCGAACTGAACGCCGTCCTCGACGCCAACGGTCTCGCCCTGGCGAACCTGGGCGACATCGACGCCCAGACCGTCGCCGGCGCGACCTCGACCGGCACCCACGGCACCGGTGGCGCGCTCGGCGGCCTAGCGACCTTCATCCGCGGACTCACCCTCGTGGACGGCGAAGGGGTCGTCCACGAGATCGGCGAGGACGACCCGCGTCTGAAGGCGGTCGCGCTCGGGCTCGGCGCGCTCGGCGTCATCACGACGGTGACGTTGCAGTGCGTCGATGCCTTCGCGCTCGTCGCCGACGAGCGGCCGATGCCCCTGGACCAGGCCGTCGCCGAGTTCGACGCGCTCGCCGATCAGAACGACCACGTCGAGTTCTTCTGGTTCCCTCGCGCCGAGCAGGTGTTGTTGAAGCGCAACAACCGTTCCGGCGAGGCGGCGCCGTTGTCGTCGTTCCGGCGTTGGCTCGACGACGACTTCCTGTCGAACTCGGTGTTCGGCGCAGCCTGCCGTCTCGGCCGGGCCGTCCCCGCGATGGTTCCCGCCGTGACCGCCGTGTCGGCGAAGGCCCTGTCCCAGCGCACCTATCGGGACGCGTCCCATCGGGTGTTCTGCACGCCGCGCCGCGTGCGTTTCGTGGAGATGGAGTACGCGGTGCCTCGCGAGGCCTTCGCGGAGGTGTTCGCGGCGCTGCGAGCCGAGGCGAGCGCCCGGCGGATCGTGTTCCCCGTCGAGGTCCGGGTCGCCGCCGCCGACGATCTGTGGTTGTCGACGGCGCACGGTCGAGACAGCGTGTACTTCGCCGTTCACCAGTTCCAGGGAATGCCGTATCGGGAGTACTTCGACGCCATCGAGGCGATCATGCGCGCCGCGGACGGCCGTCCACATTGGGGGAAGATGCACTGGCGGTCGGCGGAGGACCTGGCGACGACGTATCCGCGCTTCGCGGACTTCACGGCGCTGCGCGACGAGCTCGACCCGGCCAGGGTCTTCTCCAACTCCTATCTGGATCGGGTGCTCGGGGTGTGAACGCCGCTCGTTCCGGGCGCTCCCGTCCGTGTCGTCCGAGATGGACGGGGACGGGGCGCTCGGCTTTCCGGGGAGGACGGAGGCGCGTCCGCTTCCGGCTCACCCCATCGATGTTCATTGAATTTTGTACTTTCACGAAATTGTAAAAACTGTTATGGTCGTGGTGTGACAACCATCGATATCTCCGGACTGGTCAAGACCTTCGGACCCGTGCGCGCCCTCGATGGCCTAGACCTTCGGGTCGACGCCGGTCAGGTCCACGGCTTCCTCGGTCCCAATGGATCCGGCAAGACCACCACCATCCGCGTCCTACTAGGCCTGCTGCGCGCCGACTCGGGAACCGCACGACTCTTCGGCGCCGATCCGTGGCGATCCGCCGTCGACCTTCATCGCCGCCTCGCGTACGTGCCCGGCGATGTCAACCTCTGGCCCAACCTCACCGGGGGCCAGGCCATCGACCTGCTCGCGCGGACCTCCGGCGGCGTCGACGAGAAGCGCCGTGCCGCCCTGCTTCAGCGCTTCGACCTCGACCCGACGAAGAAGGCACGCGCCTACTCGAAGGGGAACAGACAGAAGGTCGCCCTCGTCGCGGCGTTCTCCACCCGCGCCGAACTGTTCATTCTGGACGAACCGACGTCCGGCCTCGACCCGCTGATGGAGGTCGCCTTCCAGGACTGCGTGCGCGAGGTGATCCGGGACGGTCGCACCGTTCTGCTGTCGAGTCACATCCTCGCCGAGGTCGAATCCCTGTGCGACCGCGTCAGCATCATCCGCGAGGGCAAGACGGTCGAGAGTGGAACCCTGGCGGAGCTGCGGCACCTGACCCGCACCACCATCACGGCGTCCACGGCGCGGCCCGTCCCCGACGCGTCCGCCCTCGGGCCCGTCCACGACTATCGCGTCGACGGCGACCACTTCACCTTCGACGTCGCCAACGAGGACCTCGAAGCCGTCACCACCACGCTCGCCGGTTACGGAGTCCGGTACCTCGTCAGCAAACCCCCGACGCTGGAAGAACTGTTCCTGCGCCACTACGGCGACGAACTCGCCGACATCAACGGCACGAACGATGAGCCCGGGGACGCGTCATGAGCGCGGACACCCCCGCCGAGGGCGGCGTCCTCACCGGCACCTGGGCGCTCATCCGGCTGATCCTGCGACGGGACCGGATCCGCGTCCCCGTCTGGATCCTGTCGATCGTCGCCTTCACGGTGTCGTTCCTGCCCGCGATGCCGGATCTGTACCCCGACCAGCAGGCGCTGGACGGACGCGCGGCCCTGATGGAGAACCCCGCGACCATCGCGATGACCGGCCCGGGCTTCGGCGTCGACGACTACACCTTCGGCGCCATGGTCGCCAACGAGTACCTCGGCTACGTCGCGATCCTCGTCGCGTTGATGAGCGTTTTCCTCGTCGTCCGGCACACCCGCGCCGAAGAGGAGACCGGTCGGGCCGAACTCGTCCGCGCCGGAGTCGTCGGACGGTACGCCCCGCTGACGGCGGCGGTATCCGTCGTGCTCGCGGCGAACCTGGTGATCGCGCTCCTCCTGATCGCCCTGATGCCACCGGCCCTGCCGGAACTTGACGTCGCGGGGACCGCGCTGTTCGCCGCCTCCGCGGCCGGGACCGGCCTGGTGTTCACCGGGGTCGGCGCCGTCGTCGCGCAGCTGACGTACGCCGCGCGCGGGGCCACCGGGCTCGGGCTCGCGACGCTCGCCGTCGCGTACCTGCTGCGCGCCATCGGCGACGCGGGCGACCTCCCAGCGCTGTCGTGGTCGTCCCCGATCGGCTGGACCCAACAGACAGCCTCCTATGTGGATGACACCTGGTGGCCGCTCGCGCTGTCGGTCGGCGCCACGGTCGCGACACTGTGGATCGCGGTCCTGCTCAGTCGCCGCCGCGACGTCGGACTCGGCCTGTTCGCTCCCCGGAAGGGCTCCGCCCGCGCCGGGGTGTCGCTGTCCGGCCCGATCGGACTCGCATGGCGGTTGCAACGCGGAACCGTCATCGCCTGGTCCGTCGGCCTCGCGGTCTTCGGTCTCGTCTACGGCAGTATCGCGCCCGAGATCGAGAAGTTCGCCAACGAGAACCCGTTCGTGTCGGAGGCGATCTCCCAGGAGGGAACCTCGCTCACCGAGGGCTTCTTCGGCATGGTCGTCATGATGTTCTCGATGTTGGCGATCGGCTTCGTCCTGCAATCGGTGCTGCGGGCGCGCGGCGAGGAGAGCGCGGGCCGAGCCGAACCGCTACTCGCGCGGCCCGTGTCGCGCGCGCGGTTCCTCGTCGGGCACGTGATCATCGCGGCCGTCGTCGGTCCCCTGCTCAGCTACATCGCGACCCTGTCGATGGGGCTGTCCGCGTCGGCCTCCCTCGGAGACTGGTCGATGCTGCCCGACCTCGTCCTCGCCGCGACCGTCTACATTCCCGCCATCTGGATCTTCGTCGGCATCGCGGTCGCCCTGTTCGGGCTCTTGCCACGACTCACGGCCCTCGTCTGGGCGACGCTCGTCTACGTCGTCGTCGTCAACATGCTCGGGATCTTCCTGCAGCTGCCCGACTGGATGATGGAGGCCTCGCCGCTGAGCCACATCCCCCGGGTGCCCGCCGACGACGTCACGGCCGCGCCGCTTCTGACGATGACGGCCATCGCCGTCGTCCTGCTCACCGCAGGCTTCGTCGGCTTCCGTCGCCGCGATCTGGCCTGACGACAGGGGGAGCGTCGTTCTCGGTGTCCACGATGGTGCCGAGGGCGTCGCTCCCCGCCGTGTGGCGGCGAGGACGCGCGGGCGCCCAGAGTCGTCCCCTATGGAGGCGGTGTCAGGGGGAACCGTCCGCCGTCGCGGGGTCGACGGTGATCATGACGATCACGGCGAGAATCCATCCGGCCCACACGATGAGGCCCAGACGAAGCGCGTGGCGCTTGACGAACGATCGAGTGCGGTCCATGGCGTGCCTCGATTCTGCGTATCGTGATTGCGTTCGGCAGCCCCCCGGCCGCCGTGGGCGGGAGTGCGGGCGCCCAAGATTACCCCCGCGCGGTCAATGGAGTGAACGTGAACCGGGACGAGACGGCCCTGGAACGTGCCACTGTGGATAGTATCGGTCCGGGCATCGTCGATTGCGCCCTGTACGCCGAGGGCACCCGGCAAGGCGGTCAGGTACCGCTCGACGTCGCGTGGGAGACCGCTCGGGACGCGGGCGACGGCTTCGTCTGGATCGGCCTGTACGAGCCCACGACCGAGCAGTTCGAAGCGGTGTCGACGGAGTTCGGGCTGCACCCGCTGGCCGTCGAGGACGCCGTCAACGCCCACCAGCGGGCGAAACTGGAGATCTACGGCGACATCGCCTTCGCGGTGTTCAAGACGGTCCGGTACGTCGATCCGGAGGAGCTCATCGAGGTCGGCGAGGTGATGGTCTTCCTGGGCCCGAAGTTCGTGGTGACGGTTCGCCACGGCAAGGCCGGTTCCCTCGCCTCCGTCCGTCGACAGTTGGAGGCCAACCCGGACATGCTGCGGGCGGGGCCGAGCGCGGTGCTGCACGCGGTCGTCGACCACATCGTCGACGGTTACGGCACCGCCGCCGAGGGGCTCGGGAACGACATCGACGACGCCGAGTTCAGCGTCTTCGACAGCGCCCGCGCGCGGGACGACCAGGTGACGGAGCGGCTGTACACCCTCAAACGGGAGGTGCTCGAGTTTCGGCGCGCCGTCCGGCCGCTCGCGGAACCCCTGGGCCGCATCGTTCGTGGTGATGTGCCGCAGGTCGATCCGCGGACCATCGAGTACTTCCGCGACGTGGAGGACCACCTACTGCGGGCGGCCGAACACGCGGACTGGTTCGCGGAACTGCTCACCGGGACGCTCGGCGCGAACATGGCGCAGATACAGAGCCGCGAGAACGCCGACATGCGCAAGATCACCGCGTGGGTCGCGATCGCGTCGGCGAACACGCTGATCGTCGGCATCTACGGGCAGAACTTCGTCTACATGCCCGAGCTGCAATGGAAGTACGGCTATCCGCTGATGCTCACGCTCATGCTGGTGATCTCCGTGTGCATGTACCGCGGGTTCAAACGCAATCACTGGTTCTGACGATTCCGCTTGGTTGGTTAAACGTCTCGCTTGGTTGGGCAAATGTTCGAATTAGGCGTGTTTTCGCAATTTGCCCAACCAAGCGGAACTTTTGCCCAACCAAGCGGAGTTCAGGTTGGCGGCCGCTAGGCGCGGACCGCTTCGATCTCTCCGGTGTCGTCGAACGCGCGGGGGCGGAGGATCGACTCGGCCGTGACGGCGGGTTCCTCGGCGTCGACGGACACTTCCGTTGGCGTGTCGATCTTCTCGACCCGCCCGGCTTGATCCGCCGGTTCGGCGTCCTTCGACGCGTGGTCCTCCTGCATGGCCTTCTCCGCCTTGTCCGCCTTCTCGGCCGCGTACATCACGGCGAGCCGCCGATCGCGGGACGGTCCCGCCGCGAGGTTGCCGACCGCCGCGGCGATGCCGACGACGAACGCGATCAACCACCAACCGCTTCCCAGGTACTGGAGGCCGAGCCCGCCGAGCGCGGGAGCCGTCAGGCTCGCGGCCTGCCACGACAACGAGAACGTCGCCTGGTATCTGCCGCGCATGTCGGCGGGGGCGAGGTCGGCGATCGTCGCCGAGTTGGCGGGCGTCTGGAGCATCTCGCCGATCGTCCACACGAGAACGGTCAGCATGAAGACCGGAACGGAGGACGCGATCCCCGTCGCGCCCACGCCGACGGCCCAGAACACGCTGGCCAGCGCCAGGACGCGGGTCCGGCTGCGTCCGTCCACGAGCTTCGGGATGAACAGCTGGCCGACGACGATGATGATGCCGTTCGTCGCGATGATCCAGCTGTACTGCTGTTCGGTCAGGCCGGAACCGGTGACCTGCAACGGCAGTAGCGCCTCCATCGAGGACATGAGGAACGCCGGCAGGAACGTCAGCCCGACGAACGCGAGGAAGACGCGGTCCCGGGCGATGATCCGCAGCGAGCCTCGCGAGCGCTCGGCGGCGCGCGGGGTGTCGGGGACGACCGCGTCCGCGGGTCGCGTCTCGGGGATCTTGAACCAGATGATGACGGTGCTGACGGTGATCGCGGCGGCGTTGATGAAGAAGATCAGTTGGAAGTTCCACCCGGCGACGAGGCCCGCCAGGAGCGCCGCTCCGGAGAAGCCGAGGTTGATCGCCCAATAGTTCAGCGTGTACGCCTGGATGCGTCGCGCGGCGGGGATCAGGTCGGCGATCATCGCGGAGAACGCCGGTCGCGCCATGTTCATGGTGCCGCCGAGCGCGGCGAGCAGAACGCCGATGAGCCAGACCTGGCTGACGAACGCGAGCGCGATCAGCACGGCGATGCTCAGAACGTTCGCGAGCAGGAGCGTCTTACGGCGTCCCCACCGGTCGGTGAGCGCGCCCGACACCTGGGTGCCGACGATCGCGCCGGCGCCCTGGGCACCGAGCAGGATGCCGATGACGCCGGGGGACAGGTCGCGGACGACGCTCAGGTAGAGCGTCATGTAGATGACGACGAACGACCCGAGTCGGTTGATGAGCGTGACCGTCCACAAGTGCCAGAAAGCTCGTGGTAGTCCGCCCGTGGTCTCGGTGAACCACCGCTGAATGGATTGCAACGCACACCTCGGGAATGTAAGGAGTTCGACAGGCAACATCCATTACACGTCTAGATGCTCCGTTTGGTCGCGCGTTTTATCCGTGTGCTTACTCACTGGCCGTGAGCTGGGGCACAGGACGCTTGATGGCCACTGTGTCATTAATGTGGATGGACGCCGCACGGGCTCGTTCGACGGTCGAGCGTTCGCGTGCGGGACCGGACAGCAGGTGGCCGACGGTGGCCGTCGCCGCGACGCAGCCGATGATCAGCCAGTGCCAGTCGCCGAGGTACTGCAGGGTGAAACCGCCGATCGCGGGGGCGATGAACGCCGCGAGCGTGAACGTCAGGTTGAAGACGCTCTGGTACCGCCCGCGCATCCCGGCGGGGGACAGGTCGGCGATGACGGTCGCGTTCGGGGGTGCCCCGAGCATGCCCCCGATCGTCCAGACGACGACGCAGACGACATAGCCTCCGAAGGAGTCGACGAGTCCGACCGCTCCGAAGCCGACGGCCATGAAGGCCAGCGACACGGCGAGCACGGTGGCTTTGACGAAACGGTTCGTCAGTCGTGGCACGAGCAGCTGGCCCAGGATGATCATTCCGGAACCGATCGCCAGCGCGATGCCGTAGTCGCTTTCGGACAGACCATCGGCGGTCATCGCCAGCGGCAGGGTCGACTGTGTCTGGGTGAACACGATGGCCTGCAACAGGAGCAGTCCGACGAAGGTGAGGTAGATCCTGTCGCGCCACACGTCGGCGAAACGTCCGGGGCGAGCGACGGGCGTCGTCGACGACTCCGGCACGACCGGTGTGCGGACCAAGGTCTCGCGCACGGCGACGACGATGACGACGGCGACGATGGCCTCCGCCGCCGCGTTCAGGATGAACAGCAGCTCATAGGAGACCTTGGCGAGGAAGCCCGCCGCGAGTGTCGCCACGCCCATGCCCACATTGGTCGCCCAGAACATGAGATTGAACGCGTAGTCGCGGTCCTCGGGCGGCACCACGTCCGCCATCGCGGCGATCGCCGGTGGCGAGAACATCGCCATCGCGAAGCCGAACACGCCGACGATGACGCCGATGACGATCAGCGGCGTGACGAAGGTGAGCGCGGCGAGCGCGACGGCCGCGACGCTCGCGGAGATCAGCATGGTCGACTTGCGCCCGAATCGATCGGCGAGCATCCCGCCCAACAGGACGCCACCGGCCCCACCGACTCCGAACAGGCCGACGATCAGTCCGGCCATGCTCTCGGTCTGCCCTCGCTGGGTCGTCAGGTACAGGGCGAGGATGATGACGACGAAGCCGCCGGCCCGGTTGAGCAGGAGGCAGGACCACAGGACCCAGTACATCCGGGGCAGGCTGGGGCGTTTCGGCAAGGGGGGCTCCTTCGTGATCGGCGCCGACTGTACGACCGCGCCGGGGCGAGACGCACCTTCGTTTCCGGCATGCGGACAGTGATCTCCATCGCAGGGGAGCGTGGTGGTGTCGCCACTGCCGTCGAATGTCCATGAAGGACGATTGATCGCTGTCGCCCTGAACGCGGTGGATCCGGCTCAAGGAGGCTGTGCACAGTGGGAGGTCGCCCTGGTCGTGGCGCTCGAGGTGGTCGGCCCCCGACGACACGACCTGCCGCGCAGCGGGGCAGGATGGAGTCATGACTGCGACTGTGGTGATGCTGCGGCACGGTGAGAGCGAGTGGAACGCCAAGAACCTGTTCACCGGCTGGGTGGACGTCGAACTCACCGCCAAGGGCGAAGCCGAGGCCAAGCGCGGCGGCGAGCTGCTCGCCGAGCACGGCCTGCTTCCCGACGTCATCCACACGTCGTTGCAGCGTCGCGCCATTCGCACCGGTGAACTCGCGCTGCACGCGTGCGACCGGCACTGGATCGAGGTCAAGCGGTCGTGGCGCCTCAACGAACGCCACTATGGAGCCCTCCAGGGCAAGAACAAGGCCGAGACGCTCGAGAAGTACGGCGAGGAACAGTTCATGACGTGGCGTCGGTCCTTCGACGTCCCACCGCCGCCCATCGACGTCGACGACCCGTACTCGCAGGCCGGTGACCCGCGTTACGCCGAGCTGCCGCCGGAACTGTTGCCGCGCACCGAATGCCTCAAGGACGTCGGCGAGCGCATGCTGCCGTACTGGTACGACGCGATCGTGCCGGACCTGCGCGCGGGGCGCACCGTCCTCGTCGCGGCGCACGGCAACTCGCTGCGCGCGCTCGTCAAACACCTCGACGGGATCGGCGACGACGCGATCAGCAAGCTGAACATCCCGACCGGAATGCCGTTGCGGTACGACTTGGACGCCACCACCCTGCGGCCGGTGACCGCCGGTGGCGTATACCTTGACCCCGAAGCCGCCGCGGCGGCCGCCGCCGCGGTCGCGGCCCAAGGTCGCAAGTAGATCGACTGAGCGTTACCCCCAAGGAGACCAGGCCTCATCCGTCTGGGTCTCCGGACGCGGTCTCATCCACCGCGTCCTGGGCGTGGTCTTATCCGCCACGCCCCGAGCACGGGTCTCATCCACCCGTGTTCCGCGCCCGGCGTCGGAACCGATGAACAAAGCGCTCATCGGCGGACCGACGCCGGGCGCCCCAATGCCCGTGCCGTCGACGGAGCGGGCCGGGACGACCGTCAGCCCGTCTCGTCGTTCACCCGCCGTTCACCGTGACGACACCCATTCATCCTTCGCGCGTAAATGGCCGGTGACGCCGTGCCCGCTAAGCTCGACTGGTGACGACCCCCAAGACGCGAGTCGGCCGCCCCGCCTGGTGCGGCAGGGCGGCGACGGCCGCGTCCTTCGCCGTCGGTCTCGCCGCGGGGGCCGTCGGCGGTTACGTGTCCACCGGGCGCTCCGGGGCCCTCCCTCCCGCCGACGACTGGCCGCAGTTCATCCACGCGCTGCGCACGGGGATCTGCGTCGTCGACGGCGAAGACCGGATCAGTCACATCAACGCCGGCGCGGCCACCCTCGGGCTGGACGACGACGGCCGGCTCGGCCGGGACGAACTGCGCGAGCTGCTCGCCACCGTCCGCGAACACGGTGAGGCCCGCGACACCGAGCTGGAGATCCCGTCCGAGGGCGACCCGATCGTGTTCAGCGTTCACGCGTCGCCGCTCCCGGACGAGCACGTCGTCCTGGAGCTGACCGACGTGTCGGAGGTTCACCGGGTCGAACGGATGCGCCGCGACTTCGTGGCGAACGTCAGCCATGAGCTGAAGACGCCCGTCGGCGCGATGCAGTTGTTGTCCGAGGCGCTGTCCGACGCCGTCGACGATCCGGTCGCCGCCGCCCGATTCATCACCCGGATCCAGCACGAGTCCGCGCGCATGTCGAGGCTGGTGTCGGAACTGCTCGAACTGTCGAGGTTGCAGGGCGCGGAGCCGCAACCACGACCGAAGCGCGTACCCGTCGACCGGATCGTCCTCGAGGCCTTCGACCGCAGCAGGACGGCCGCGACCGCCAAGGAGATCACCCTCATTCGCAGCGGTGTCGGCGGTGTCGTCGTCTCGGGTGTCGAGAGCCAGTTGGCGATGGCGATGAGCAATCTCGTCGGCAACGCGATCGCGTACTCGCCGACGCAGACGACCGTCACCGTCAACATCAGCCTGTCGGGCGAGTGGGTTCGTGTCGCCGTCATCGATCAGGGCATCGGTATCGCGCCGGAGGACGCCGAGCGGATCTTCGAGCGGTTCTACCGGGCGGACCCGGCCCGTTCGCGTGCCACGGGAGGGACCGGTCTCGGTCTCGCGATCGTCAAACACGTCGCCGGGAATCACGCCGGTCGGATCGACGTGTCCAGTATGCCCGGAAAAGGGGCAACGTTCACCTTGTCGTTGCCTGTGGTCAGCACGCAGTCCGGACTGACGGAACCCTGATCCGGTGAGATCGCCAGGGGATGAGGTCGTGTCCGGGAACGTCGTTACCCGCCGCGCGAGCGTCAGGCGACCACTCGCCACGTTGCCGGGGCACCCGCGTCGTGCGTCGGCACCCCGAAAGCCATGGCCGCCGAGCACCTCCGCTTCGCGAACACGTCCACGGAGCCCGCTCCGAACCCGCCCCAACCCAGGATCAGAAAGGCCGACCGTGACCCGAGTACTCGTCGTGGAAGACGAAGAGTCCTTTTCGGATGCTCTCTCGTACATGCTGCGCAAGGAGGGATTCGAGGTCGCCGTCGCGGCGACCGGAACCGAGGCGCTGCGCGAGTACGAGCGCGCGGGCGCCGACATCGTGCTGCTGGACCTGATGTTGCCGGAGAAGTCCGGCACCGAGGTCTGCCGTGAGCTGCGGGCCGTGTCCAACGTCCCGATCATCATGGTGACGGCGCGCGACACCGAGGTCGACAAGGTCGTCGGCCTGGAACTCGGCGCCGACGACTACGTGACGAAGCCGTACTCGCCGCGCGAACTCGTCGCCCGGATTCGCGCGGTCCTGCGCCGCAACGCGGAACCGTCCGACCCGATGGTGACGATCCTTGAGGCCGGTCCGGTCCGGATGGACATCGACCGGCACGTCGTCTCCGTCGACGGCTCCGAGATCGGGATGCCGTTGAAGGAGTTCGAGCTGCTGGAGATGCTGCTGCGCAACTGCGGGCGCGTCCTCACCAGGGGCCAGCTCATCGATCGAGTGTGGGGCGCCGACTACGTGGGCGACACGAAGACGCTCGACGTCCACGTCAAACGCCTGCGTTCCAAGATCGAGCCGGAACCGAGCCGCCCCAAGCACCTCGTCACCGTTCGCGGTCTGGGATACAAGTTCGAGAACTGATCGTCCACAGTGGCATCCGGCGGTCGTCCCGACACCGGGCGACGTCGCAGTTCGAACGCGGTGGTCCGTCGTGTCGACGGATCGTCACCCCAGCCGGTCTGATCCGCGCTCATCGTTGTTCACGCAGGTTGACGAACGGGGTCGGAAGGCGGTCTCCTACCCACGGAGGAGACGCGCGGTGACGGATTCGTCCACGCGGATGAGTCGATCCCCGTTGGCCGACCATAGGGTGAAACGGTGCTAGAGATCAGGAACCTTCGAAAACGCTTCGGGGACAAGGTCGCCCTCGATGACGTGTCGCTGACGGTGGAACCGGGCCGCATGTTCGGCTTCGTCGGTGCCAACGGGGCCGGGAAGACCACGACGATGCGCATCGCGATGGGCGTGTTGACCAGCGACGCCGGAGAGGTGCTGTGGCAGGGCACCCCACTGGCGTTCGAGTCGCGCGCGTCCTTCGGCTACATGCCCGAGGAACGCGGGCTGTACCCCAAGATGCGGATCGCCGACCAGATTGCCTACTTTGGAGAGTTGCACGGCATGACGTCGGCGGCGGCGAAGACCGCCACGGGCGAATGGCTGGAACGCCTCGGGTTGGCCGATCGCGGTCGCGACTTCGTCCAGGACCTGTCGCTCGGCAACCAGCAGCGAGTCCAGCTGGCCGTCTCGCTCGTCTTCGACCCGAAGGTGCTGATCCTGGACGAGCCGTTCTCCGGCCTCGACCCGCTCGCCGTCGACACGATGGCGTCGGTCCTGTCCGAGCGCAGCGCCGCCGGGGTTCCGGTGATCTTCTCCAGCCACCAGCTCGACCTCGTCGAGCGACTGTGCGACACGGTCGGGATCATCTCGGCGGGCCACATGGTCGCGGTCGGCACGGTCGACGAGCTTCGCCGCCGCGGGAACCGAAGACTTCGCGTCACCATCGAAGGCGCCAATCCGAACTGGGCGGATTCACTGCCGTGCCAGGTATCCAGCGATGTCGAAGGGGAATGGGTCGTCGACAGCGATGACGACCAGACCGTGCTCGCCGCCGCCATGGCGGCGGGCCGCGTCACCCGCTTCGGCTTCGACGAACCATCACTTGTGGACATCTTCCGGGAGGCTTCGTCGTGAAGGGCTTGTGGATGGTCGCACGCCGGGAGATCATCGTCCGGGGTCGCACCAAGGGTTTCGTGATCAGCCTGCTCGTCACCGTCGTGCTGATGATCGGGTTGACGCTCCTGCCGACACTGCTCGGCGGCGACAGCAAGTACACGATCGCGGTCACCGGCGAGGGATCGACCGAGCTCGCCGCCGCGATCGACGGCATCGGCGAATCCGGTGAGTCCGATCTCGACATCACGGTCGAGGAAGTCGACGACGCCAACGCGGCGAGGGCCGCCGTCGAGGAGGGGACGGCCGACGTCGCCGTCGTCGACGACACCACGATCATCTCCGACGGAGACGTCGATCAGCAGCTCGGCCTCGTCATCGACGGCGCCCACAGCGCCGTCGTCACCCAGCGCCAGCTCGCCGAGGCCGGTCTCGACCCGCAACTCGTCGGCGACGCGTTGACCGTGACGCCGCTCGAACGCGAATCGATCGACGGTGAGGAGGACGGCGCCCGCACCGGGATCGCGATCCTCGTCGTCATCCTCATGTTCTTCCTGCTCATGTCACCGACGATGTACGTCGCGACCGGTGTCGTCGAGGAGAAGAGCAGCCGCATCGTCGAGATCCTGCTGTCGTCGTTGAAGACCTGGCAGCTCCTCGGCGGGAAGATCCTCGGCCTGGGCGTGCTCGGCTTCGTCAACATCGTCGTCATCGCCGCCTCGGCGCTCGGTGGCGCGGCCGCGACGGGCCTGATCTCGGACCTGCCCGACGGCATCGGCTCCGTGGCCCTGTCGGCGATCGTCTGGTGGATACTCGCCTACGCGTTCTTCGCGTCGCTGGCGGGAGCGCTGTCCTCGATGGTCTCGCGGCAGGAGGACATGAGTTCGACGTTGACTCCCTTGACGCTGCTCATGACCGGCTGTTACCTGGTCGCGTTCATCGGCACCTCGCAACCGGGGAGCATGATGACGCTCGTTCTGTCCTATGTGCCACCGTTCTCGTCGTTCATGATGCCGGTCCGTGAGGCGGCGGGCGACGTCGAACTCTGGCAGAGCGCCGCGTCGGCCGGACTGATGCTGCTGGCGTCGATCGGCGTGATGGCCATCGCGTCGACGATCTACAAGCGCAGCGTCATGCGCACCGGGAGCCGCGTCAAGGTGAAGGACCTGTTCAGCAAGGCGTCCTGAGTATTTCGTGAATCGGGNCGCCCGGCGAACCGCCGGNCCCCCCGACCCGTGCCCGGACCTGGCGATGCGGGCACTAGAGGCTGTCTCGTCACCCGGCAGATCGGCTGCGGCGGATTCAGAACGCCGGCGTGCGGGGTCTATTTGCCGTGTCATGCCCTGAATCGACCCCACACGACCGAGATCACAGGCATCTGGAGGTTGTGGGTCCTGACGTTGGTGAAGTCACTTCGACTGGTCCGAGCCGGACGATTTGCCAACTCGAGCTCGGCGCCGATGTCCCACTACGACGACGGCGAACGCATGCGTTTCGTGGTTGTTAGTCGTTGGTCGATGAGCCGGTCGAGGCGTTCCCAGGCGGCTGTTTCGATCCCGAGATGCCCACTGAGGATGTCGATGGTCTCGGGCGGCATTTGGTCGTAGGCGGGGAGATCGGAGACCATCGTCATACGCTCGGCGAGCCGGGCTGCAGCATCGGCGAGCTGTTCGAGGCGGGGATCGTCCGGGTTCCAGTCGATGGCGTCGTCATAGCCGCGGAGTACAGCGACATACTCCGCGTCATCTAGTAGCGCGGTGCGTGCGGGGAGAATAGCGCGGGCAATGTCCGGGGCGAGGGCGTAGCTGAGGATGAAGCCGTCGCGGATGGCGTGCTCGTGGCGATCGGAAAGACCGATGACACGGAGTCGGTCCAAGTACTCGAGTGCCTCGGGTGGCAGGCAGAGTCGGTCGGGTTGGTCGAGCTGGCGCAGTCGGGTTCGGCGTTGCTGGAGTTGGCGGATGCGGGTGCGCAGTTCGGCGTCGATCTGGTCGATCTGTTGGGCGGCCTCGTCGGCGTCGGCGTTCAGTACGTCGGGGATACGGGCCAGCGGGACGCCAGCCTGTGCGAGGGTGACGACGCGGGTCAGTGTGATGATCGCCTGGGCGTCGTAGCGCCGGTACCCGGAGGCGTCCCGTTCTGGTTCGGGCAGTAGACCTTTGGCGTGGTAGACACGGATGGCTTTGGTTGTCACTCCGGCGTGGGTGGCGAGCTGCCCGATCGTCAACATCCTCCAATATAAGGCTTGACCTTGCCCTAGGGGCAAGGCTGCACGCTGGATCCATGACTGATCACGAATTCGAGGAAGATACCCTCCGCGCTCTCGCGGACGAGGGCAACGAGACCGCGTTGGACCGGCTTGCCGACCTTTACGACGCCCGCGACGATCTGGACGCGCTATCCGAGCTGCTCGACGAGGGCAGCGAACACGCCGGGCGATTGCTGACGCGTCGCGCTGTGGCGAACCGGGATCTGCGGGAGCTGCAACGTCTCGCTGACGCTGGAAGTGATGAGGCTGGACCCGAATTGGAACGGTTCCTTCGCGAAGCACACCGACGGTGACCGCCAGGGCGTCCAGCCTGCCCGCGTTGACTGCGCTGCAAGCGGGTGGCAGCGCACCGGTGATCGACGCGGTGGAATTGCGAAGGGACGTTCGGGAATGACGAGGACTTCCGGTGTCTCGCGGTTGCCGATCCGCTAGAAGATCTGGTCGCGGAGCAGGTAGACGAGCCCACCGAGGCCCGCCAAGAGGACGCACACGGCGACGAGAACGCCGACGGCCGCGCGCCGTCCGCCGGGTCCCTCGAGCGGTTCCCCGGTCGGAGGTCCGCCCCGCGAACCGAGGATCCAGCCCGTGAGCGAGGTCGTGAACTCGCTGGTCCACCCCGTTGCCGGTCCGGGCGTGCCGTGCGGCGCTCGGACGGGTGCGGCGGGAGGCGGAGGCCCCCACGTCGGGGTCCTCGGGTGACCGGTCGTCGGCGGTCCCTGCGGGGATCGCCACGTCGACGGCGGAGCGGCGTACTGATCGGGTGGTGCGAAGGCCTCGCCCGGACGAGGCCCGATCGGCGGGTTTCCAGTCGGGCCACCGGGAAGCGGCTGTCCCGGTGGCTGTCCGAACGAGTGAGTGGCCGGGGCAGCCGGTGGTGGGGCGGGTGGCGGTTGCGATCGATCGGGCCGATAACGGCGCAGGTCGACGGGCCGTGACGTGTCCGGTGACGGCCCGCCCCACTCCTGATTCGGAGGGGGCGCGCCGTCGTGGTCGTGCGGCCGGGCCATCGTCAACTCCGCTGCTGAGGCAGACCGTCCTCATCGGACCGAGCGGTTCCGTAGACGCGGCCAGAGGAGCGCGGCAGGTTCGGCGGCAGATCGCTCGCCGCCAACCGCTGAGCGGTCGGGACGGTCGCCACGCCACGTGCCGGTTCGCTCGGAATCTCCGGCGCCTCGACGACCGGTGCCGGCTCGAACAGCGACGGAGGAGCGCTCTGCTCCGGAATGGACGGTTCGGAGACGCTCTCCTGCTCGTCGAGCCACGGCTTCGCGAAGTCGTCCCAGGGCGACGACGCCTCGGCCGAGGGAACGGACGGCGGCGCGGGTGCCGCTTCGGGTTCCAGCTCGGGCGAAGGAGCCGGCTCCGGTTGTGCCGCCACGGCTTCGGCGGGTTCCTGCCACGACGACAGATCCGGTGCGTCCGTCACCGGGCCCGGTTCCGACTCCGACGGAGCCACTTCACCGGCGCGGTAGGTGCGCGCCTCGAAGGCGCCGACCGGGATCTCGTCGACGGGTTCCGCCATCGTCGGAATACTGACACGGCCGCGCGCGGGGAACGGGTCCGCATCGGCCGCGGGCGGCGCCGTGACCGGGGCGTCGGCGTCCGTCCACTGAGACTGTTCCGGCTCCGGTTCCGGTTCGGCGTCCCAGTTGGCCCGTGCGGTGGTGCCGGGGACGGCGAAGGCGGGTGGCTCGGCGGGCGGGGCCTCGGCGACGTCCACCGGGTCCGCTTGCCGTTCAACCGGTTCGGGCGTCGCGTCGTCGGGTTCGGTGTCCCAGTTGGCTCGGGCGGTGGTGCCGGGGACGGCGAAGGCCGGCGGCTCGGCCGCGACGGGCTCCGCCGGTTCGTTCCACTCGGCTTCTCCGACGGGGTCGGGCGTTTCCGAGGCGGGGCCGTCGTCGGTGTCCCAGCTGGCTCGCGCGGTGGTGTCGGGGACGGCGAACGCGGGCGGTTCGGCGGGCAGGCCCTCGGCGACGTCCACCGGCTCCGATTCCGGTGCGTCGGACTCGGGCCGGAGGTCCTCCGCACCGGGTTCCGCCGTCACCGGCTCCGGTGTCACGGGTTCGGGCGTCGCGTCGTCGGGCTCGGTGTCCCAGTTGGCTCGCGCGGTGGTGTCGGGGACGGCGAAGGCGGGCGGCTCGGCCGCGACGGGCTCGGCCTCGTCTTGGGTCTCGGTTTCCGCAGACGGGGTTGCGGCGACGATCTCGGGCTCGTTCGTGCCGTCGGCGTCGGCTTCCGGGGTGTCCGGGTCCGTCGTCTTCGGTTCGTCGTCCGTGGCGGGCGGTTCCGGTGAGTCGGGCTCGTCGGAGCTCGGCGCCACCGTTTCCGCCGGAGGATCGGCGGGCTCGTCGGTGTCGGACGCTTCGGGCGCTTCCTTCGGTGTCGAATCCGTCGAGTCGGCGGGCGTGTCCGCCGTCGTCTCGTCCTCGATCTCCTCGTCGAACTCATCGAGATCGCCGAAGTCGACTTCGGCGGCGAGCTCGGCCATCGCGGCCTTGTCCTCTTCGGACAACTCGGCCTCGGGTTCACCGGTGGGGCCAGTCATTCCGGCCCACAACGCGCCATCGACGGGTGCCGGCGGTGGAACGTGCTCCTCGCCGGTCGAGGGTGTCGGGCCGACGGGCGGTGGCGAGGGAGCGGGTGCCGCCTCCGGTTCCGCGTCGTCGGTCGAGTCGGCCGGTACATCCGCCGGAGGCGGCGAAGCGGGCATCAGCGGCGGACCGTCGGTGGATTCCATGGGCAAGCCGAAACGGGACGCCCCACCGGCTGGGTCGGCCGACGGCACCGCGAACGGCGCCTCGCTGAACGGGGCGGCGGGGGCGACGTCCTCGGCGGGCGTCGTGGTGGCCGCGTTCGTCTGCACCGCTTCCGGTCCAGGCGTGGGGCCGACCTCGGGCTCACTCGTCAGCGGCGGTGGCGCGGACGCGGAGGGCAGCGAGAACCCGGCGGGTGCCGGTGTGTCCACACTGTCCTGAGCGGGCGGCGCCGGTGGCGGCGTCGGAGGTGGCGTCCACTGTCCCGGCGGTGGCGGGGACTGGGGAGCGCTGGTCGGGGACCACGCGGCGGGCCCGCCCGGTGGCGGCATGGCCGGAGGTGGCGCTGCTGGTGGTGCGCCCCACGGGTCGTTCTGCGG
>NZ_CBCRZX010000023.1:59896-76455 GCF_965137155.1 Stackebrandtia soli | reverse complement strand
GGGGAGGCTCCGGCAGTGGGGCGGGAATCGGTTGTGGAAGCACCTGACGCGTTTCCGGCCTCGTTGTCAGCCCGTTCCGCGTCCGACGCCGGGATGCGGAAGCGCCTTCGCCTCGACATCTCGGTCAGGAACTTCCATGCCTTGAAAGCCCCTGCTGTCTGAACCTCTTAACCGAATCGTGTTCGCGGGGACAACCGTAGCGTGGTCGTTGTCAATACGATCGCGGTGGAAAGGTGATGCCCGATGAAATCTGAACGACGCGATGGTCTCGGCCGTCAGGCCCAATCCCGGATCTTCCGCGATGGCACGTACGGACGTCGACCGCTGGTGCCCGTGGACCCGGACCTGTTGGAGCGCAAAGCGAAGCGTGCGATGAGTCGCCGCGCGTACGCGTACGTCGCGGGCTCGGCGGGCATGGAGCGGACCGCCGACGCGAACCGACGCGCGTTCGGCGACTACCGGATCGTCCCTCGCGTGCTACGTGACGTCGAGGACCGGGACCTTTCCGTCGAACTGTTCGGGCGCCGCCTCGATTCGCCGTTGCTGTTCTCCCCGGTCGGGGTCCTGGAGTTGGCGCACCGGGACGCGGACCTGGCGGTCGCGGACGCCGCGCGGGAACTGGGCATGCCCATGGTCATCTCGACGCAGGCGTCGACCACGCTCGAAGACTGTGCGTCGCGATTGGACGGTTCGCCCGCGTGGTTTCAGTTGTACTGGAGCAACAACGACGATCTGGTGACGAGTCTCGTCCAACGCGCGGAGACCTCCGGCTGCGACGCCATCGTCATCACCCTGGACACGCACATGATCGGATGGCGGCCCCGCGACCTCGACCTCGGTTCGCTTCCGTTCGCGCGCGGCGAGGGGCTGGCCCAGTACACATCGGACCCGGTGTTCACCCGACTCGTCGAGGAACGCGCGGCACGTGGCGACGACGCGCCGAAACGCCGCCCCACCCTCGCGGCCATCCGGTCGCTGTTGTCGATGAGCCGCAAGCATCCAGGCGGATTCTGGAACAACCTGCGATCCCCGCTGCCACGCGCCGCCGTCGAAACCTTCCTCGAGGTCTTCTCCCGGTCGTCGCTGACCTGGGACGAGCTCTCCTTCGTTCGCGAGCGCACCAAACTTCCGATCATCCTTAAGGGAATCATGGACACCGAGGACGCGCATCGGGCCGTGGACTGCGGCGTCGACGGCATCCAGGTGTCCAACCACGGTGGACGCCAGATCGACGGCTCCTTCGCCGCGATCGACGCCCTGCCCGAGGTCGCCGCCGCCGTCGACGGACGCGTCCCGATCATCTTCGACAGCGGCGTACGCACCGGATCCGACGTGTTCACGGCGCTCGCTCTCGGCGCCAAGGCCGTCGCCATTGGACGACCCTATGTGTACGGTATGGCGGTCGCCGGCGCCGAGGGCGCGACGGAGGCCATGCGAAACATCCTCGCCGAACTCGACCTGACGATGGGCCTGGCGGGCTGCGCCACCCTCGCCGACATCACGTCCCGCTCCATCCGACGTTGCTGACGACCGGCCGATCGACTGTGCCCCTTGTGGAAGTGGAACGGGCGTTCCTCGGCTGATCGATCGTCATCGAGTGTGCTCACTCGTGTCGATCCACTATGTCTGGATGTTGTCTCGAGTCGCTCGCGGGTCCGGTCGATTGACGCGATTGTGGACGGCGATACCTGCGCCGCACGCCGAACCGGGCCACGGTCGCCGCAGACGGTGGTGGCACCCGTGGCGCGCCCGTCGAGTCCGGCGGGCGACCGGACGCGATTCCCGCCACGATCCGCCGTCCCATCTTGCCCTCGGCCCGATCCCGCTCTACGATGGCCCGAATTCGTTGTTCGGGTCGGAAAAGGGGTCGGCATGGTCGATATGGCAGCGTTCGTCGCGGGATTGCCGAAAGCGGAGCTACACGTCCACCACGTCGGGTCCGCGTCACCCCGGATCGTCGCCGAGCTCGCCGCCCGGCACTCCGACACGACCGTCCCCTCCGACGCCGCCGCGCTCGCGGACTACTTCACCTTCCGCGACTTCGCGCACTTTATCGACGTCTACCTGTCCGTCGTCGACCTCATTCGCGACGCCGAGGACGTCCGCCTGCTCACGTACGAGATCGCGCGCGACATGGCGCGACAGAACATCCGATACGCCGAACTGACGATCACCCCGTTCAGTTCGACCCGGCGCGGCATCCCCGACGTCGCGTTCATGGAGGCGATCGAGGACGCGCGCGTCCGCGCCGAGCGCGAACTCGGCGTCGTCCTGCGGTGGTGCTTCGACATCCCCGGCGAGTCCGGGCTCGAGGCGGCCGCCGAGACCGCGCGGATGGCCTGCGAACTGCGCCCCGAAGGCCTCGTCAGCTTCGGCCTCGGCGGCCCGGAGATCGGCGTGCCCCGCCCGCAGTTCAAGCCGTACTTCGACCGCGCCCGTGCGGCGGGGCTTCGCAGCGTTCCGCACGCGGGTGAGACGACCGGGCCGGAGACGATCTGGGACGCCATCAACTTGCTCGGAGCGGAACGGATCGGGCACGGTACTTCCGCCGCCACCGATCCGCGGCTGCTCGACTACCTCGCGAACCACGGCATCACCCTCGAGGTCTGTCCCACGTCGAACATCGCGACCCGCGCCGTCACCACCCTCGACGAGCACCCGATCCGGGCGATGATGGAGGCGGGTGTGACCGTCACCGTCAACAGTGACGACCCGCCGATGTTCGGCACCGATCTCCTCAACGAGTACCTCATCGCGGCGCGTCTGCTCGACCTCGACGCCCCCGGTGTCGCGGCACTCGCGAAGAACGCGGTCACCGCGTCGTTCGCCGACGACGCGACGAAGGCCCGGCTGGCCGACGAGATCGACACCTACACGAAGGCCGCGCTCTCCGAGCAGTGATGTCGACGCGTCGTCTCGAGGGAGGGCGTCGAACCGAGTCCTGAAGCGGTGGTCGTCTTTTGCGGCTTGGTGGGTCTTCGTTTCCGGTGCCGCAGAGCGGTTTCGACACGTACACCGCCCCACCAAGCCGAAGGCCTGCGGTCACTTGGTTGGGTGGACCGCTCTTGCTGAGCGGGGAGTCTGCGGTCATCCGGCCGGACGTGGCCTTTTTCGGCTTGGTGGGGCGGCGTATGGGACTGCAACGTGAACGATGGGCAGGAGGGGAGACCCACCAAGCCGGGGAACCTCACCATCGCGTGTCGGGAGGGGTCCTTCGTCTGGGCGGTGGTCGTCTTTTGCGGCTTGGTGGGCCTTTCGTTTCCGGTGCCGCAGAGCGGTTTCGGCGCATACACCGCCCCACCAAGCCGAAGGTCTGTGGTTACCTGTTTGAAGGGACCCTTCCGGCGAGGCGGGGGCGGGCAATGGGTCGAGGCGTGGCTTCAACCGGTGTTCGTTGCGGTGTCAGTGAACCCGCTGGTCGCCGCGAGCCGGGCGGATCGTGACGTCGAGTCGCCCCGGGCGCCAGTTCGCCGTCGTCGCCAGCCGTTCCAGGGTCTCGTCGACGTGTTCCCGGGCCTGTTCGACGGTGCCGCTCGGGGCCAGGTCGATCCGCAGCCACGCGTTCGGTCGGGGTGGCGAACCCGTGAGCCGGGCCCGTGCCCGGGCGATGGACCGTGCCGCCGCGATGTCGCGTTGCCACGCCGTGACCACCGCCGAACTGTCGACCCTCGTCCGCCCGCGCGCGGGCTCGTCGTCGAGTGTCTGATCCTCGATCCCGGATTCACCGCGCGGCAACAACTCCCGCGCGAACAACCACAACCCGAGCACCGCGAGGAGCACCCCGAACGCCACGGGAAGCGCCAACACCCACGCGGGCGCGTCCGCCCATGTTCCCGTGTCCGTCTCCGGTAGGACCGTGGCGTCGGTGGACGTCAGGGGCCACACTCCGGTCGCCACGACCACCGCGAGCGCTCCCACCACGAGGAGCAGGGCGCCAACGATAGTCCACAGTATTCGGTTTCCGGTGTCGGTCATGGGTTCCCCTTCGAGTCACACGACGCGGCGCGGGCGCCGAGTGGAGACGGACACGCGGCGCTGCTGAGGGGCCCCGACCCGGTCGAGTTCGGCCGACGCCATCCGTTCGACGGCCCCCGTCTGCTCCGCGTCGGCGACGACATGCACCCGCAGTCGCCACCGCCCCGAGAGTCGCGCGGTCGCCTGCGAGACGCCCGCCAAGCCGTTGAGCGAGGTGACGAGCCGTTTCTCCAGTTCACGGCGCCTGATGAACCAGCCCGCCGTGGTGCTCGGCAGGCGCACCGGCCGCCATCGATGCAATTGTCCGATGAGGATAACGAGACCGACCGCGACGGCGACGACCCCCGAGACCAA
Organism: Stackebrandtia soli; assembly: GCF_965137155.1. Classification (NCBI taxonomy): domain Bacteria; kingdom Bacillati; phylum Actinomycetota; class Actinomycetes; order Glycomycetales; family Glycomycetaceae; genus Stackebrandtia; species Stackebrandtia soli. The sequence continues at coordinate 72,126 of NZ_CBCRZX010000023.1, read as the reverse complement.
GATCGCCGTATCGCCGACGGTGACACCCGAACCGGCGGCGTACCAGCGGTCCCACGGAACGAGGACCGGCACCCGTCCGCTGATCAGACCGACCGACTCGACCGCGATGAGCACCCCGACGGCGGCGACGACGAGCGCCAAGAACAGTGCCGCGATGCGATTGGCCGTCCGCATCGCCTCACCCCGCCGCGCTCGGCAACCGGTCGAGATCGACGTCGACGACGATGATCCGGACCGCCGTCCCTGGTGTGTCGACCGTCGTCGTGACGGCCTCGCGTACCGCGTCGGCGACGTCTATGAGCGGGAAACGGTCGATCACGACGCCGACGGTGACCCGATCGGGCTCGATTCGAACGCCGTCGACTGCGCCACCCGGGAAGGGCGTCCTGATCCGTACCGGGCTCTGCGCCGACAGCCGGGTCACGCCCGGCACCGACTGGGCCGCCGTGGCCACCCTCTTCGCGAATTCCTGCCGTGTATCGGTCACTGGACGCGTGACTCCTGCTCATCGTCGCCTTCGACGTACACGTCGTCGACGTTGATGTTGACCTCGACCACGTGCAGGCCCGTCATGCTTTCCACGCGGTCGATGACGTTGTCGCGGACGGCGGAGGTCACGTCGACGATGCTCTGCCCGTACCAGGTCACGACGTCCATGTCGATTGCCGCCTCCTTCTCTCCGACCTCGACGGCGACGCCTCGCGAGAGCGATTCGTTCGAGCCGGGGACGAGCGCGCGGAGTTGGCCCATCCGTCGTGACGAACCCGAGCCCATCGAGTGGACGCCGGGGATCTCGCGGGCCGCCATGCCCGAGATCTTGGAGACGACGGCCCCGGAAATGCTCGTCTGACCGTTGTCGGTCTTGAGTCTGGCGTGGCCGCCGACGTTGCCGGGGCGCGGCATGGACGCCCCCTTCGGGGTGTTGGACTTGTCCTTGCCCGTGCTTTCCGAATCCGCCATAGTTCCTGCCTCCCAAGGTATCGGTTGAATCAACGGGACCGATCGTCCTGACCGAGACGGTCGACGAGGGCCGCGACGTTGACCTTGCCGTCCAGCACACGTCCGATGTAGAGGCCGATCGCGCCGAGCAGCAACGCGCCGAGCGCCGGGCCGGGCCCCGCGAGAGCCCACAGGGCCACGAACGCGAAGCCGACGATGAAGCCGAATTGCTGCCAGGACATGCCCGCTCCCGTCTCGATTGCCGACCGCGAGCAACGGCCGGTCTCGTCACTGAACGTGACGTCGAGTATGCGTGAGTGGGTCGTGGGCGGGGATGGGTTCGGCTGAACCGATTACCACAGGTCCGGCAGGAGCATGCTGGTTCCGAGCGCGAGGGAGCCGACGTTGACGACGGCGAACAGGAGCACCCACATGACGGCCGGGATTCTGGTCATCTCGGCGAGTTGTTCGGGGTCGGAGCCGCCGCGTCGGCTTCGTTGCGCCCACACCTCCCAGACGGGTCGGACGGATCCGATGAGGAGGAACCAGGTCGTCGCGTAGGTGATGATCGCCTGGACGTCGGGGGCGGCCCACCAGGCGACGGCGAACACGCCGAATCCCGTCGCGACGATCGCGAGGGCGCCGTACAGATTGCGGATGAACAGCGCCATCGCCGCGAGCAGCACGATCGTCACCCACAGCAGGGCGACGATGCGTCCCTGCCAGACGAGCCACGCGGAGAACAGGCCGACGATCGCGGGGAACAGGTAACCGGCGAGCAGGGTGAGGGTCGCGCCGAGGCCGCGTCGTTGGCCTTGCGTGATGGTGACGCCGGAGGTGTCGCCGTGCAGCCTGATGCCGTGCAGTCGGCGGCCGCACATCAGCGCGACGAGCGCGTGGCCGCCTTCGTGGGCGATCGTGATGACGTTGCGCGCGAGTCGCCAGGTCGTGTTGACGAAGACCACGGCGAGCGCCGCGATGGCGGTCGCGGCGACGATGGCGACGTCGGGGGCGGCCTGCACGGCGGTGAGTTTGTCCCACAGGTCGGTGATCGCGTCGAGGTTCACGGGGGCTCCTCATGGGGCGGGGGGACAGCGAGCCTACCGGACCGACGCCCGACGCCACTGCCATCCATTGGGGACCAAGCGTTGGCGGTCCCTCTAGGGCCAGTGGCGTGGCCCCGACAGGTTCGAGTCGGATGGCGGCCGTTCGCGAGGAAACGGCGGTGAGTGCGGGGTCTGCTGGAACGGCGGTGGGCCCGTCGAGACGACGGGGCTCGCCACGGCCGTCCGGGTCCGGCGGCGGTTGAGGGTGAAGCCGATGAACACGGTCCAGACGACGGCCAGCATCGCGCCGCCCCCGACGACGAGTGTCGTGATCGTCGTCAAGGACGACGGGTTGGCTTTCAGGTGCCCGATCGGGGCGGGGTTGACGTCGGCGTCGGGGCGGTCCGTCGGAGGCTCGATCACCTTCGTGAGGGCCGCGACCGGGTCGATGACGCCGTGCCCGAAGGCGTCGTCTCGGCCGGGCTCGCCCGCGTCGACGGCGGTGCGGGTGAGCCGCCACGTCAGGTCCTCGCGACTCATGTCCGGCCACAGCGACAGCAGGAGCGCCGCCACTCCGGCGACGATCGCTGCCGAGTTGGAGGTGCCGTAGTAGTCGACGTAGCCGCCCTGGTAGTCGGCGACGACGACGTTGGCGGCGGGTGCGGCGAGGTCGACGGTGGGGCCGATCGTCGCGCCGTCCCAGGCGCCGCCGGTGCTGTCGGTGCCCGCGACCGCGAGGGCCTCGTCGTAGTTGGCGGGCGCGCGGACGCGTTCGCCGTGCGGATCGATGTTCCCGGAGCAGGCGACCACGAGGACGTCCTTGTCGACAGCGGCGTAGCGCACCGCCTCGGCGACGGTCGGGCCGAAATCGCCGCTGATCGACATGAGGATGATGTCGGCGCCGTTGTCGGCGAGCCACCGCACGGCGGGCGCCACCTCGGCGTCGCCGAACCAGCTGCCGCCGGCCTCGGCCTCCTCGAGGTTCGCGGCGTCCATGATGCCGGCGGACAGGATGCGGGCTCCCGGGGCGGCGCCGAGCACGCCCTTGTCGTTGTCCTCGCCGTTGCCGTGTCCGACGGCCAACGACGCCATCGCCGTTCCGTGGCCGTGCACATCGATCAGTCCGTCTTGGCCGTCGTCCCAGGTCGCCATGCCCGCGTCGACGTTGCCCACCAGGTCCGGGTGGTCCGGGTTGACTCCCGTGTCGACGAGGCCGATCGTCACGCCCTCACCCGTCGACAGGGTATGGGCGGTCTCCAGATCGAGCGCGTCGAGCATCCACTGTCCGTCGCGAATGGCGTCGGCGTGGGCGGTGCCGGGAGCGGAGAGGAGCACCGTCAGTGACAGCAGGCAGCACACGAGTAGGCGAGGCACGGGGCTCCCAGGGGCGAGGGGAGGGATAACGTCACCCGGCACCGTAGCCAAGGCGCGCAAGCCCGCGTGCGTCGGTCCGTTCCAAGGTGACGGCGTGAACCGCGTCGCGTCAGTGGTGGAAACCCGAGTGCGCCGGGATCTCCGTCCCTCCGTGCCGGGTGAGTTCGTCCACCGCGTCGCGGATGTCGGCGATGAGCCGGATGATCTTGTCGCGACCGGTGCCGTGCCGGATGAGGACGCGCTGGATCACGTCGCCGCGGTTCGCCGGCAGCGGATAGGACGGAACCTGCCAGCCCCGCGTTCGCAAGCGGTCGCTCAGGTCGTACAGCGTCCAGCCGGACATGTCCGGGTTCAGGCGGTACGACACCGCCGGGAGTCCGCCGTCGCCGTCGTAGAGGACGTCGAGCGCGTCGATTTCGGAGATTCGACGCGCGAGGTACTGGGCGGTCTCGGCGCACGCCTGCTGCACCTTGGTGAAGCCTTCGCGGCCGAGTCGGACGAACGCGTAGTACTGGGCGATGACCTCGCCGCCGGGCCGCGAGAAGTTCAGAGCGAACGTGGGCATCTGCCCGCCCAGATAGTCAACTGTGAATACGAGTTCGTCCGGCAGGAGCGATTTGTCGCGCCAGACGACCCAGCCGACGCCGAGAGGGGCGAGACCGTACTTGTGGCCCGAGGCGTTGATCGACGCGACGCGCGGAAGTCGGAAGTCCCATCGCAGATCGGGTTGCGTGAACGGCGCGACGAAACCCCCGCTCGCGGCGTCGACGTGCAGCGGCACGTCCAGACCCGTGTCGGAGGCGATCACGTCGAGCTCCGCGGCGATGGCCTCAACCGGCTCGAAGGCGCACGTGTATGTCACGCCGAGGATCGCCACGACACCGATCGTGTTCTCGTCGACATAGTCGCGCAGCTGATGTGGGCGCAGACCCGTCGCGTCGGGTTCGAGCGGGATCTGACGGAGTTCGACGTCGAAGTAGCGGGCGAACTTCTCCCAGCACACCTGGACCGGCCCCGCGACCAGGTTCGGTCGGTTCGTCGACTTCCCGGCCGCTTCGCGCGCTTGTCGCCAGCGCGTCTTCAATGCCATGCCCGCGAGCATGCACGCCTCACTCGACCCCGTCGTCGAGCAGCCGATCGCGCCGCTCTCGGTCGGGACGTGCCACAGGTCCGCGAGGATGTGGACGCACCGCGACTCGATCTCCGTCGTCTGTGGATACTCATCCTTGTCGATGAGGTTCTTGTCGAGGTTGTCGTCCATGAGGCGATGCGTCTCGTCGTCGCTCCACGTCGTACAGAACGTCGCGAGGTTCTGCGAGGAGTTTCCCTCGAGCGCGAGGTCCTCCCGGATCAGGTAGTACGCGGCCACGGGGTCGCTCTCCCCGTCGGGGATGGCATGGCGCGGCAACGGTTCCCGACTCAGTTCGGTGCTGTAGACGTCGGCCGCCTCGTCGATCCGTCCGGTCGATACCTCGTGCAACGCCATGACCCACCCCCGTGTCCGACAACACCCGGAGGTTACCGCCGGGACCGCGGGGGAAGCCCCAGGTCGACGCTATTCGGTGGCGTCCTCTTTCTCGGCGGTCACCGTGTGCCAGAGCTGACCGTCGCCTTCCGTGCAGTTCTGGGCCTGCACCTGTTCACCGTTGACGGCCAGGCAGAAGTTGGAGTTGTTGACGCTGCGGATCTGCCACACGTCGACCTCGTCGGTGGTCTCGACCCAGTCGAAGGTCCACGCCGTGTCGGCGTCGCAGTCGCCCGTCGTGACGTCCGTTTCCCCGTAGCTCCAGGTCAGACAGCCGGGGTCGTCGTCATAGGTGAAGCCGAGAGCGAAGGCGTCCTCCTCGCCCGCCTGAGGGGCGAAGGTGAACGGCAGCCCCGCCTCGCAGTCGGCCATGACGACCTTGGTGGAGAAGAGCCAGACGGTCTCGATGGCCACGCACTCACCGGTCTTCGCGTTGACCAGTGTGGATGGTTCGGGTTCGCTCGGAGGTTGCGGGGACGGCGACGGGGACGCACTGGGCGACTCACTCCCGCCGTCGGTGAGGTCCTTGGATTCGCCACGCCAGTCGATCGACAACAGACCGATCGCGCCCGCGATGACCGCGACGACGCCGAGCGTCGCGGCGATCGTCATGATCGTGCGCTTCCTCAGCCGCTGTTCGACGTCCGGGTCGCGCGGCGGCTCCTCCTCCACGTACTCGATCGGCGTCGTCTCCGGCGTGGGCGGCGGTGAGACCGACGCGTGACCGATGAGCATCCGCCGCGTCGCGGCCGGGGAGGCCGTTCCGACGAGCCCGAAACACGCGTCCGCGAACTGTTCCGCGGACGCGAAGCGCCCCGCCGGGTCCTTGCTCAACGCGCGGAGGACCACCGCGGCGACGTCCGCCGGAACGTCCTCTGGCAGCGGCGGCGGCTCATGCTGGAGGTGGCCCGCGATGATGGCGGCCGCCGAATCCCCCGGAAACGGCAGGCGACCCGACAGGCACTCGTAGGCGACGACGCCGAGCGCGTACACGTCGGCGAGGCCCGTCAGCTCCTCCCCGCGCAACTGCTCGGGGGACGCGTATTCGACGGTGCCCATCACCGAACCGGTCGCCGTCAACGCCGTGTGCCCGGGTGCCCGGGCGATGCCGAAGTCGATGACGGTGACCGCGCCGCCGGCGTCGACGAGGATGTTGGCGGGCTTGATGTCGCGGTGAATCACGCCGACGCGGTGTGCCGCGGCGATCGCCGCCGCCGACTGCGCGATGATCGCCATCGTCGTCGACGCGGCGAGTCTGCCCGCCTCCGCGATCGGCTGCGAGACCGGGTGTCCCTCGACGAGCTCCATCACCAGGTACGAGCGGATGTGTCCGTCCTCGCCGGGCTCCTCGCACACATCGTAGACGTCGACGAGGCCCTGCGCGTTGAGCGCCGCGAGTGTCTGCGCCTCCCGGATGAAGCGGCGCCGAAAGTCCTGGTCGTCGGCGTACGCCGCATGCAGGACCTTGATCGCCACCGTGCGTTGCAGGGTCAGGTCCTCGGCACGCCACACCTCACCCATGCCCCCGGCCGCGATGCGCTCGACCAGGCGGTATCGGTCCCTGAGCACCTGCCCACTTCGCATGTGTGTCCCTTCCCTTGGGGCGATCGCGCCGAACACGGCGAGGCCATGATTATGCCGCGCGGGCGCGAACGGCCGACGCGGCGGAGAGGCGTGCGCAGTCCCCGTCACGTGCCCGCGTGGAGCGCGACCGTTACGTGACGTCGGCGACCGTCCCGTCGTAGCCCGACACCAGTTCGTCGACGTCGACGAACGCGCTGAACCCGTGCGCTCCCGCGCCCATCGCGACTCGCCGACCAGTCAAAGTGGAGTCGACGACGACGGGCCACGGGTGGGTGCTGCCGATCGGCGTGATCGTGCCGCGTTCGTAGCCGGTCGCGTCGTACGCCTCGGACGCGTCGGGCAGTGACAGTCGATTGACGCCGAGCGCGGCGCGCAGTTTCGGCCAGGCGATCGTGCGATCGCCGGGAATGACGACGAACACATAGGACGCGATGGCGCGTTTGACGACGAGCGTCTTGGCGATGTCGGCCGGTGTGACGCCGAGGATCGCGGCGGCTTTCGGTAGCGAGTCCGCGGCAGGACGTTCGCGCACGGTCACGGTCATCCCGTGCGCGTCGGCGGCGCTCAGCATCGCGGCCACCGCCTCGGGTCGGTCCATATCGGTCATCTCGATTCCTCCCTTGAATACCCTATGAGGGTATATCGCCGTTCGGGGTGAGGCCGGTATGTACTGCGAGAGCATCGTCTCGATCGTGTGCCGTTCGGCGGCGTGCGCGCTTGGCCGTGGCACGGCTATCGAGCGCTATCTCAAGGCCCGCAACGGGTATCGCGGGGGTCGATTGATCGTCTGGAACGGTGCTGCGTCGTCGGCGCGCTGGTGGCGGATCGGTGCGGTCGCCGTCGTTCACGGGTGGCGACGTCGCCGAATCCGGTCAATCGCAGTCGAACGTGCCACGGATCGCGGTCGGCACGGCGGCGGCGCACTCGTCGGCATGGGTCAACCTGCCGTCGTCGATGGTCAGGAGAACCTCGCGGTCGGCGGCGTCGGGTTCGGCGTCGGCGGGAATGATGCTGACGATGACGTAGCCGTTCTCGCAGCGGTGACCGGTGACGCGCGCGTCCTCGAACTCGTCCGCGATCGCCTCGTCGATGTCCTCCGCCTGTGGACACCAGGTCTCGGCGTCCGCGCTGGTCGCGAAGAACGTCGCCAACCCGGCACCGCCGATCGCGCTGATGCCCAGCATGAGCGCGGTGACGACGGTCGCGGCGGGATGCCAACGGCGCAGCGTCCGCTTCTTCTCCGGTGCGGTGACGGCGATGTCGGCGCCACCGGGGAACGGTGTCGGTCGAGGACCGGAACGCGGGACGAGGTCCGCCGACACCGCGCGAGGACGGTCGCCCGGCGCGGGTTCGTCGTCGAGGTCGACGGCGGTCAGCAGATCGCGCAACCCCGCCGCGTCGGGCCGCTCGTGTGGATCGACGCGCATCGCCTGCGCCAGCACGTCCGTCAACGTGGTGTTGATGCCCGGGATGTCCGAGACGGGCGCGGCCCTCAACAGTGGATCGGCGACGTCCGCTCGCTGCGAGGTCGACCACGGCAGCCGACCGCCGAGCGCGGCGTACAGCAGGGTCGCGAGGTCGTAGACGTCGGCGGCGGGGGAGGCGCACATCGTTCCGGCCTGGCTGGCCTCCAGGTGCTCCGGTGCCGTGTAGGCGCTCACGGGCAGGACGTGCGCCAGGACCGGCGCGGTCGCGTCGAATCCCGCCACGAGTAGCTTCCGGCCGGTGCCGGACAGGACCGTCGCGGGTTGCAGCGCTCCGTGGATGAGCCCGGTCGAGTGAATGGTCGCGAGCGTGTCGGCCAGCGCGACGCCGAGGGCGCGCACTTGACCGGCCGGGGGCGGGCCGCCTTCGCGGAGCTCGTCGGCGAGCGTGGTTCGCGTCGCGTGCACGGCGATATAGGGACGCGCGTGCTCGGTAAGTCCAATGGCGACGATCGGCGCGATGTGCGGGTGCGCCGACAGGTGGGTCAGTCGTGCCGCCCAGTCGAGGAAGACCTCGCGGCGGGACCCGTCGATTCGGCTGTGAGCCACCGTCGCGACGACGGGAGTGCCCGCGCCGGCGAGATAACCGGCGTACACGTTGGCCACAGAGTCTCGATGCAGTAAACGCGTCAGTTGGACCGCGCCCGCTGTCGAGATTGTGCGCATTCTTCACCTCCGCTCACTACCGAATTCAGGCCCACCAGGGGCACCCTAATGCACTCGGCGGCGGACACGCCAGCAAAGACGTATGGAAATTCGTTGGGTGTGTATCCGGGTGCTCCGGGTCAGTGTCGGCGCTGGTCGCACCGGCGATGCGGTTACCGTCAGGCTTGGTCCTGGCGAGGAATGTAGACCTCCCGCACGAGGAGTTGGATCGCCGCGACCGTCGGGACGGCGAGCAGTGCGCCGACGACGCCGAGCAGCGCGGCACCGAGCAACAGGCCGAGGATCGCCGCGAGGTCCGAGACCTTCACGGAGCGCCGCATGATCGTCGGATAGATCACCCAGTTCTCGACCTGCTGGTAGATGACGAAGAAGATCGCGCACGCGATCGCGACCCACAGCGACACGGTCAGCCCGACGAGCGTGACGACGACGGCCCCGAGCGTCGCGCCGATCTGGGGGATCAGGTCGAGGATGGCCACGACGAACGCGAGAGCGTACGCGTACGGCACCCCGGCGATCAGCATGAAGATGAAGGACGTGCAACCGGCCGCGGCGGCGATGCCGAGCGCGCCGACGGTGTAGCCGCCGACCTTCGTGAGGATCTCGTCGCCGAGCGCCTTGGCCCGCGTGCGGCGGTGTGCCGGGAGGAGCCGGTAGAACCCGCTGGTGAGCCGGTTGAAGGAGCCCAGTAGGTAGATCGTCAACACCGCGATCATGACGCCGTTGAACACGCTGCCGAAGGCGACGCCGAGGACGCTGAAGACGCCTCCGGCCGCGTCGACGACGGTCGTCGCGTCGAGTCCCTTCGCCGCTTCCTGGATACGCCCGAGGATGTCGAACTGTTTGTCGAGGTTGACGAGCCACCGCTGTTGGCCGAGGTTGTCGAGGAGCGAAGGCAGGGCCTCGACGAAGGCCACGCCCTCCTCGATGATCGGTGGAACGAGCGAGACCACACCTCCACAGAGGACGAGGAGGGTGCCGAGGCAGACGGCGGCGACGGAAACGCCGCGCGGGAGTCCCCAGCGCTGCAACCGGACGACCATCGGGTTGAGCCCGATCGCGATGAAACCCGAGATGGCGATGACGATGAGCATCGGCATCAGGATGTCGAGGCTCAGGAACAGGACGTACGCAAGGAGCAGCCCGATGCCCATGTACAGGCCGTGGTGGAACGAGGTCTTGGCGAACGGTCGACCCGCCTGCCCGAACCGAGATTCGAGCGACGGCGGGTCGACTACGACGTCCTTTTTAGCTGGTTCCTGCTTGGTCGGCTTGCGTCGCTTGGACATGGGCTGCTCCGATACTGTCAGCGGGCGGCCAGGTCAGGCCGCCGTCAGACCGCGTTGGAACCAGTGTGCACTGTCTGGTCGGGCGATGGGTTTCCTGACCCACCGTTACCGCCACGGTGCTTGTTCTTGTTCTTGCCCTTGTTGTTGTTCTTGTTCGGCCCGTTCTTTCCGCCGTTTCCGTGGGACGCCTTCNCCNCCGTCGGCGGCGGTCGGCTCGGCCGTGGCGCCGCCATCGCGGGCGTCGGCCGTCGGGGTCACCGGCACCGACTCGGCGGCGAGTGGCTCCTCCGCTTTGCCCTGCTTGGCGTTCGCGACGAGTCGCTTCGCCTGGGCCCTGGCCGTTCCGAGGATCGCCTCCGCGTCGCGTCGCGCGGTCTGCGATGCCTGGCGGGCGCCTTCGTCGGCACGCTTGCGGATACCCGCCGCGCGCTTCTCCGCGTCCGCGACCAGTTCGCTCGCGCGCTGCTCGGCGTCGGTGACCGTGCCGTTCGCAGTGGTCTCCGCCTCGGCGATCCGCTTGGCCGACGATTCCTCGGCGTCCCGGCTCAACTCGGCGATGCGGGCGTCGGCCTTGCTCGTGATGTCGGCGGCGTAGGCGTCCGCTTCGCCGGTGACCCGGCTGGCGTGCTCCTGGCTGGTGCGGGTGAGCTCACTCGCCTTGGCCTGGGCGGTCTGCGTCAGTTCGGCGGCCTTCGCCTCGGCGTCAGCGGTGAGCTTGGCGGCCTTCGCCTCGGCGTCGCCTGTCAGCTGCGCGGCCCTCGCCTCGGCGTCGCCTGTCAGCTGCGCGGCCCTCGCCTCGGCGTCGGTGACGAGCTTCGCGGCGGCCGTCTCCGATTCGGTCCGCAGACGTGCGGCGGCCTCGTCCGCGGTGCGAGTCGTCTCGGCGGCCTTGGTCTGGGCGTCGGCGATCAGCTTCGTCGTGGTCGCCTCGGCGTCGCCTGTCAGCTGCGCGGCCCTCGCCTCGGCGTCGGCGACGAGCTTCGCGGCGGTCGCCTCGGACTCGGTGCGCAGTCGCGCGGCGGCGTCACTGTTGGACTGAGCCTCGGCACGCAGTCGCTGCGTCTCGGCCTCGGTCTCGGCACGCAACTGGGCGGCGTCGTTCTCGGCCTGGCCACGGATCGCCAGGGCCATCTCCTCGGTCTCCTGCTTGTACCGGGCCGCGTTCGCCTCGGTCTCGGCACGAAGACGTTGGGCCTCCTCGGCGGCGGTGGTGCGCAAACGCTGCGCTTCCTGGTTAGCCTCGGCGAGGCGGCGCTGCGCCTCCGTCTCGGCTTCCGCGCGCAACTGGGCCGTGGCCTGCTGGGTTTCCGTGCGGAGGCGTTCGGCCTCGGCGTTCGCCTTCGCGATCAGGTCGCCCGCCTGCGCGGTCGAGGCCTGCCGGGTCTGCTCGGCGGCGATCTCCGATTCCTGCTTGGTCTGGTGCGCTTCGGCGCGCAGCCGCTCAACATGCGCCATCAGTTGACGGGCCTGCTCGTCGGCGGCGGCGCGGGTCGTCTGCGCGGCCTCCTCGGCGGTGGCCTCGATCTGCGTCGCACGTTCGGTCGCCTCGTTGACCATCGCCTGCGCTTGCTGCGCGCGCTTGTTCATCTCGGCGTCGACGATGTGGCGGCGGTCGGCCTCCGCCTTCTCCGCGGCGGCGCGGCGAGCGGCGAGTGCCGTCTCGAAGTCCTTGCGTGCGGCCTCGGTCTCGACCTGCACTTCGTGCCGGATGCGTTCGGCTTCGGCGCGTTCGTGGTCGACTTCCTCACGAGCCCGCGACTTGATGGCGCCAGCTTCCTCTTCCGCCAGCGTCAGGATGTGCTCGACTCGGGCGCCCAGGTGCTGGAAGGACGCCTTGTCTCCGACGGCCGCCCGCCGTCGGACGTCCTGAATCTGCGCCTGCAGTTGCTGCACCTGCAACACGAGTCGATCGACTTGGGTCAGCGCTTCAGCCTTCTGCGCCGCCAACGAGGCCAATTCTGTATCCATTGTAGACAGGTATCGATCGACCTGCCTCTTGTCGTAGCCTCGCAGGGCCTGTTCGAAACCCCGGTCGGCGTGCCCCGCGTCACCGAGGTTGCTGAAGAAGTCCGTGCCACTGCCGTGCGACATAAGCCCCATCCTCACACGTGAACCGCCTGCCCGCGCCGCATACGCGACCTGACCGCCCACGATATTTGTTAGATCACCGCCGAATAACCATATGGTTAAGCGCCTGCCGATATACGACCGTAACTCGAAAACCCTGGGTAGGGGAACAGGCCCCGTGAGATTACCCGATATAGACATCAGACAATTTGGACGATTGGGCGCGGGAGATCCAGGACGCACACACGACGACGGC
>NZ_CBCRZX010000023.1:29469-59886 GCF_965137155.1 Stackebrandtia soli | reverse complement strand
GCCGTGGGACACGGCCGCCGTCGTCATCGAGATTCGGGTTAGGAGGTGGACACCGCGTCGGCGCCCTTCTCCTTCTCCTTGTTGCCACCCTGGTCTTCGGGCTCGGTCAGGCTCAAGCCGCCCAACATCGACTGGAAGCGTCGCAGGTCGGACTGGATGCTCGCCTTCTTCTGAGAGAGCTCGTCGACCTCCTTGCGCGCCTTCGTCGTGGTGGCGTCGGCGTCGGCCTTGGCGTTCGTGACCAGACGCTGCGCCTCGGCCTTGGCCTCGCTGCGCATCTTGTCGGCCTCGGACTTCGCCTTGGTCGTCGTCTCCGACGCGTACTTGTCGGCTTCGAGCTTGCGCGACTCGGCCTTCGACTCGATGTCGCGTGCCCGCTCCTCGGCCGCCTTCGCGCGGGTCTCCGCCTCGTTGACGAGCTTCTGCGTCGCGGCGAGAGCCTCAGCGTGCCGACGCGACTCCTCCTGCTCGGCGTTCTCGCGACGCTCCGCCAGCTCGAGGTCGAGCGCCTGAAGTTCCTTGTCGCGCTTCTCCTTGGCGTCGGCGAACAGCTTCGCCGCCTCGGCGCGCTTCTCCTCGGCCTCACGGGCCGCCTTCGCCCGCTGCTGTGTGATCTCGCGCTCGGCGGTCGCCCGCAGGCTCGCCACCTCGCGTTCGACACTCGCCTTCAACTCGGCCACCTCGTGACCGGTCGACGTGCGCAGCTGCTTCGTCTCACGCTCCGCGTCGGACCGCAGCGTCTCGGCCTCGCGTCGGGCCTGGACCCGAAGCTCGGCGGACTCGCGTTCCGCGGCGGTGCGCAGTGTCGACGCCTCGCGTTCGGCGGACTGCTTTATGCCACCCGCTTCGCCGCGAGCCGCGTCGGTGATCTCGCGCGCCTCCAGGCGCGCCGCCGACAGGATGCCCTCGGTCTCGCGCTTCGCCTCCGCGCGGTGCTCGTTGGCCTGTTCTTCTGCCAAGCGGAGGATCTGCTCGACACGGGTGCCCAATCCGGACAGTGTCGGGCGGCTGTTCTCCTCAAGCTGCTGAGCCTGTTCGGAGAGGCGCTGTTCCAGACCCGAAACCCGCTGTTCGGCCTGGCGGAGCCGACGCTGGGCGTCGGTCATGCGCTGCTCGGCCTCTGCCCGCGCGGTCTCGGCCTGCGAACGAGCGGTGCTCTGCTGCTGGATGTAGTTGTCGACCTGATTGCGGTCATACCCTCGCAAAACATTCGCGAACTCGGGTTGGCCGCCGTCATCGAAAAAGGAAGTGGAGGGCTGCTGGGACATGGGCCTATCGTCGCAGATGCCCCCTGGGGTGGCGCAACCCCGGTGGGTGATTTTCCTTGAGGAATCTTTGAACAAACACCCGAAACCAGCCTTTTTGGGCGTTATTCCTGGAAAATGCCGTTTCGCAACGAGCATCGAGCCATTTGGTGACGGGTGAGAGTGCGCAGAGCCTGCCCCGTATTTCTCTCCATTCCGGTGCACGGGAACAGAACCGGCTCGTCGACCGTCGCGCTCACGCCTCGCCTCCATCCCTTGTGTCGCGTTCGGCGGCGGTCGAGTGTCGGTCCGAGCTCTGAGCGTAACCGGTGAATCCGTGTGAAACGGGGCACCGAGTGGTCGAGGGCGGCCCCCGCGTTGCGTAGCATGCAGCGCATGACCAAGACGCTCTCCTCAGACGATTACCAAGTCGCCGATCTCGGGCTGGCCGCGTTCGGCCGTAAAGAGATCCAGCTGGCCGAGCACGAGATGCCCGGCCTGATGTCGGTGCGGCGGGAGTTCGCCGCGAGCAAACCCCTGGAGGGCGCGCGCATCACCGGGTCGCTGCACATGACCGTGCAGACCGCCGTCCTGATCGAGACGCTCGTCGCGCTCGGCGCGCGCGTCCGTTGGGCCAGCTGCAACATCTTCTCCACTCAGGACCACGCCGCGGCGGCCGTCGTCGTCGGCGACGGGACCCCCGAGTCCCCGGCCGGCGTGCCGGTCTTCGCCTGGAAGGGCGAGACTCTGGAGGAGTACTGGGAGTGCACCCTCAAGGCGCTCGACTGGGGCGTCGAGGAGCCGAACATGATCCTCGACGACGGTGGCGACGCCACCATGCTCGTCCACAAGGGATCTGAGTTCGCCGGTGGCGTCGTGCCGGACCCGGCCACCGCCGACAGCGAGGAGTTCGCGATCGTGCTCGCGCTGCTCCAGCGCACCCTTGCCGAGGACTCCGAGAAGTACGTGCGGATGGCCAAGTCCATCAAGGGCGTCACGGAAGAGACCACCACCGGTGTCCACCGCCTGTACGACATGCACAAGAGCGGCTCGCTGCTGTTCCCGGCGATCAACGTCAACGACGCGGTCACCAAGAGCAAGTTCGACAACAAGTACGGCTGCCGCCACTCGTTGATCGACGGCATCAACCGCGCCACCGACGTCCTCATCGGGGGCAAGGTCGCGGTCGTGTTCGGTTACGGCGACGTCGGCAAGGGCTGCGCGGAATCCCTGCGCGGACAGGGCGCCCGCGTCATCGTCACCGAGGTCGACCCCATCTGCGCGCTTCAGGCGGCGATGGACGGCTACCAGGTCACCACGATGGAGGACGTCGTCGGCAGCGCCGACATCTTCATCACCACGACCGGGTGCAAGGACGTCATCACGGCCGACCACATGCGGCAGATGAAGCACCAGGCGATCGTCGGCAACATCGGCCACTTCGACAACGAGATCGACATGGCGGGGCTCGCCGAGCTGCCCGGCATCGTCAAGACCGAGGTCAAGCCGCAGGTCCACGAATGGCGCTTCGAGGACGGTCACACGATCATCGTGCTGTCCGAGGGCCGCCTCCTCAACCTCGGCAACGCGACCGGGCACCCGTCGTTCGTCATGTCGAACAGCTTCGCCAACCAGGTCCTCGCGCAGATCGAGCTCTTCGGCAAGACCGGCGACTACCCGATCGGCGTCTACACGCTGCCCAAGCAGCTCGACGAGAAGGTCGCGCGCCTGCACCTCGACGCGCTCGGCGTCAAGCTCACGACCCTGACGAAGGACCAGGCCAGCTACCTGGGCATCGAGGTCGAAGGACCGTACAAGCCGGAGCACTACCGGTACTGATCGATTCCCCTGACGGGGCGGAGGGGCGGCGGGTGTGAACCCGCCGCCCCTCCTGTGTGTTGTCGGGAGGAAGGTCTCAGTGCCGCATCAGGGCGCGGACGTCGGCGGCGGCGCGCCGCCCGTCGGGGTGCGGCGACGCGTCGAGGACGCCGGCGATGATCGCGAGTTCGGCGTCCGGCAACCGTTGGGGAGGTGGATCGGTGGCTTTGGCCCCGTTTCCCGGGACGTCGCACAGCAACAACGCCGCGCGACCGCGACCCGCGAGCGCCGGACCCGTCAGCTCGGTCAGGACTCGCGGGAGGAACGTCACGAACCGTTGCCGCCGTTGGTAATCCTCTCGACTCACGACCGCGACGCCGGTGCCGTGGAGCTCCGTCGACCGGGGGCCGCGCGACCGACCGTCGAGGACGGTCAGGGTCGTGCCGTCCAGGAGTGCGTAGCGTTTCGCCGCGCGGCGACGGGCACCGGGGAGATGAACGGTCGTGTACAGCATGAGGATCGCGAGCGCGCCGATCAACGTCAGCGGGATCCACAACACGCCGGGCGCGGCCGGGTCGGTGGCCAGGGTGTACGCCAGCGCGATGGCGCCGTAACCGAGGACCACGGTCATGACGAGGCAGAACACCGTGAGGAAGACGAGCCCGCCCGCCGACGGGATGGGCGCGGAGGCGGGAGTCAACACGGACAACCGCGTTCCCCGCCCGGAAGCTCCGGACGGGGAACGCGATCCTCTGGGGGTGTTGGTCATGCGGCTGACGGCCAGGTCGACACGGCCGTTCCCAGGTTCGGGAGCGTGTCGTTGAACAGGATGTTCAACACCGACTGCTGGGTGAGGATGCCGTCCGTGAGGCCGCACAGCTTGGTGATGACGCGGGTCAGCGTGTCGATCCAGCCCCGGCACTTCGGGACGTAACGGGCCACGAGCGCCAGGATCTGTCGGACGGCGTCGGCTCCGAAGACGACGATCTGCGGGCCCGCGCACTTGAGCGCGATCTGGATGAGCTGGCTCAGGCACTCGGCGATGAGGTCGCGGACGATGCATCGAACAGTGTCGATGATCAGGGACGCGAGCTGGACCGCCTTGGCGGTGGCACCGCACAGCACGCCGGTGGCGCTGACGGCGAGCGCGTGTCCCTGGGCGATTCCCCGGTAGATCGTCAGCGCCACGGCCGTCATGTCGCCGAGGTCGTCGGCGATGTAGGTGGAGAAGTTCTGCGCCACCTCGTCGACGTGCTGGGCGACGTTCGCCCACGTCGACGAGAACGCCGAGACGGCGTCGGGGTCGCCCGCGAGCCAGTCGAGGAACGTCGGGAGCGGCTCGATGTGGTCCATGAGCCAGCTGATGGCGCCGGTGATGAGGGTGCTGACTGGGTCGGCAATGGCGCCGGCGGTGCCGATGAGCGTGACGGCGCCGTGCGTGAGGCCTTCCGCCCAGTCGCCCTCGGCGATGTTGTTGCCGAGCTCGAAGGCGTTGTAGAGGACGCCGGCGCCCTCGTGCCAACCGCCGGTGCTCTGCTCACCGAGTGTCGGGCCGCCTTCGCGAATGCCGAAGGGGACGGCCGTGTCGGTCGTCGCGGTGTACCCGTGGTCGGTCTCGACGGTGAGGTCATCGACCGTGCTGGCCGTGGTGTTGTCGGGATTGCCCACTTTATCTCCTAATTAGACGGCCACGGGGCCCGTGGGGTTCGGGTCGACGGTCGGCATCGGGATGGGGTCGCCGGGGGGGTCGACGTCCGGCATCGGCACCGGGTCACCGGGGTTGTCGGTGTTCGGCATCGGGATCGGGACGATGTCGACGCCGATGTCGCCGAGGTCGGCCTCGTTGTCGATGTCGCAGGCGTCGATGACGGTCGCCAGCAGGTTCGACGCGGTGGCGAAGCGGCTGATCGCGTCGCGGCACGCCGCCATCGCCACGAGGGTGGTGCCTTCGACCGCCGTCATCGCGGGGACCAGGAACGGTGCGCACAGGACGCCGTACGCGTCCTCGTTCGCGGCGGCGGAAACCGAGCCCGCGGCCTGGATGGCCACGTCCATGTCGGCGACGACATCGCTTTCGAGGTGGCCGGCGTGATCGCGGAGGCCGGAGATGACAACGTCGACGTCAGTCATGACGGGGGTCCTTCCCTGGGGTCTTTCGCGGCTCGGGTTTGCCGAAGCGGCTCGTGTACTGGTCGGCGAACATCGCGGTGGTCGCCGAGTCGGGGCCGTACACAGTGGATACGGCCTCGTTGACCTTGCCGCCCAGGTGTCGCCGGGCGGTGGACACGCCGCGCATGATCTCGGCGCGCAGTTCCTCCGGCGTCATCTTGAGCGCGTCGGGGGTGAACTTGATGTCGGCGAGGCCGCCGGTCGAATCGATTTTCACCTTGACCGATCCGTCCTTGTTCGCGCCGACGACGGTCACCTCGGACAGCGCCTGGTTGAGGCGTTCCGCTTCTTCCTGGCGACGCTGGAGCATCCGTTCGGCGTCGTTCAACATGGCTTCGGCGGCGGCGGAGGGATCGCTGTTCACGGATGTGCTCCACGGGTTGGCGATAGGGACTCGGTCACCATATGAGGTCGCGGCAAGCGGTATCGGCGGCGGGTTCGTGGAGCTTACTTTCGTTTAACAATGGACGAATCGGTCACCGTGAACTGACGGTCAGGTCCGATTCGAGGTCGCCGGTGGCGCCGTCGGCGATCGCCGCTCGGCCAAGGATCACGACATACGTGATGAACCCGCCGAGCGCGATCGCGCCGAGCGGGACGGCGAAGATCGCGTCGACGTTGGGCGTGACGAAGCCTTCGATGGCGCCCGCGACGGCGAGGACCGCGACGAGTCCGAGCGCGACGGCGATCCCGCTGCGCCCGGCGGCGGCGATCGATTGACCCCGCGTCAAACCCCGGGCGGGGGCGATCCATGACCAGCCGATTCGCAGTCCAACGCCCGCGGCGAGTAGGAACGCGCCGATCTCGAGGAGTCCGTGGGGCGCGATCAGACCGAAGAACAGGTCGGAGCGGTCGTTTCCGACCATGACGCCGCCGGTGACGCCGAGGTTGAGCGCGTTGTTCCATAGGACCAACAGCGTCGGCACGACGAGTACGCCACCGGCCAGCGCCATCCCGGCCAGCCACGCGTTGTTCGTCCACACCCGCAGCGCGAAGTTCTGATTCTGGAACTCGCTGTAGTAGTCGGCGAAGTCGTGGTTGACGAGCTGGGTGATCTCATCCTGTGTGAACAGTTGCAACTGGATCTCGCGGTTGCCGGCGATGTACGCGATGAGGATGCCGACGATGACGACGAAACCGAGAGCGGTCCCCGCCCACCACCGCCACGACTGATAGACCGCCGCGGGAAACGAGCGCGTGAAGAACCGGACGAAGGCGCGACCGCCGCCCGAGCGAGTGCCGGTGATCGCGCTGCGAGCCTGGAGCACCAGGCCCGACAATCGCGCCACCAGCAGGGGATCGGGCATGCGGGAGCGGACGACCGACAGGTGCGTCGACGCGCGCTGATAGAGCATGAGCATCTCGTCGGCCTCGGCCGCGTTGAGATAACCCTTGTGCGCCAACAACGCCAACCGCTGCCATTCGCCGTCGTGTTCGGCGATGTAGGCATCCAGATCCACGACGCGACTCTATGCCACCGGCGCGAACGCGGCCACGTCGTCCGTGCCACGCCGGGCCGACGCGGTGGACCGGCGTCGACCGGGTCTCGGCGCCGCGATGAACGGGGTGTCGGTGTCCGGCACACTGGTGCCATGACCGACTCCTTCGCCGATCCCGGGATCACCGGTCGCCTTGTGTCGGGCGAGGCCGTCGAACTGGACGTCCGGGTCGCGCGGCTCGGGTCACGCGTCCTCGCCTTCGTCATCGACTTCCTGCTCATGATCCTGTTCGGCGGCTTCTTCTACTGGTTTGTGATGATGCTGGCCCTGGCGTTGATCCCGCCTGCGGCGTTGGACGGGGCGCTCACCTCGGCGCTGACGACCTTCGTGATCGTCATGACGGTCGTCGGTTTCCCCGCGACGCTCGAGACCTTGACGCGGGGAAGGTCCGTCGGCAAGGCGGCGGTCGGCCTGCGCGTGGTTCGCGATGACGGCGGGCCGATCCGCTTCCGGCACGCGCTCGTTCGGGCGGTGACGGCGGCCGCGATCGAGTTCCCGGGCCTGCTCATGCCCGGCATCTCCTGGCTGGCGGTGATGGGGGTGATGTTGGTGCACCCGTCGGGTAAGCGCTTCGGTGACCTCGCCGCCGGGACGATCGTCATCCACGAGCGGACCGCCGAGAACCGGATGTGGGCCGCCGTCATGCCGGTCGGTCTCGATCGGTGGGCGGAGGTCGCCGACATGACCCGGCTGGACGACCGGCTCGCCCTGTCGATCCGGCATTTCCTGGCGCGCAACCACGACATCGCGGAACCGGCGCGGACCCGGCTCGGCTTGGCTCTCGCGGGCGAGGCGGCGAAGGTGGTGACGCCGCCACCACCGCCCGGGACTCCCGGGTGGGCGTATCTGGCCGCGTTGTTGGCGGAGCGGCATCGACGGTCGGCGGACAGGCTGGCGGCGAACCGCGCGATCACGGCGCAGGTGTGGGACACCCTGTACGAGGCCGGTAAGGGTGGGAGCGGTCCGGCGCGGGTTTCTCAGGGCTGGGTCAGGCCCGGTGCGTAGGCCGACGATCTGCCTGAAATTAATTCAAATATTGAAAATTTTCTGTCATAGTTGAGACACTAGCGGCGAAATGACCGCTTAGGTCCGATTTTCGGGGTTGTCGGACGTAGCGCGACGGCGGCCATACGGCTACCGTGTCAGGCATCCCCTTTGGGCGTGTACGCGAGTTCACCCAGCCCGCGTACCGGTCGTCTCTCCTGGATGCTCGGGTCGCGACTTGGTCGCCTTTCCGTTGCGTCTCTTGGGTTGAGGACCGGAGTGGCTGAGGCGAACCGCGCGTGGACACCCAAGAAGAGCCCGGGTGGTGAAAAGGGAGACACGACCGCCTTAAAAGCGGTTGCCGAAGTGCGTGCGGGTTCGAGTCCCGTCCCGGGCACGGGCGACGGAAAAGTGAGCCCGCGATCGCGGGCCCACTAATCTCATCGTTCCAGGCTCAGTCCTCGTTGAGGTCGGTGCCGCCCTCGTCCGATTCCTCCTCGACGTTGGTCCCTTCCTCTGCGCCGGGACCGTCGGGCAGCCGCGGAGCGTCGACGAGCTCGCACGCGGCGACGTCTCCCTCGGCCATTCCGACGCTGTACTCACCTTCATCGATGTCGCCGGCCGTCGTGAGCACCAGGGTGACTCCGTCGTCGAGCCCCTCGACGTCCAGACTGAACCGGATCGACCCGTCGACGTTCGACGTCTCCATCGAGACGATGCCGCCGGTCTCGGCCGGGGTGAACCGCGGTTCGGCGCACGTCTTCCCCAACGGGAGATAGTCGACGACGGCGTTGACGCCCTGCTCTGCCAGCGCCTCCTCCAAACCCTCCGAGTCGGACAGGTCGTAGATCTCGACGGTGACGGTCCCGTCGTCGCCGGGTGTGACGGCGTACGCGGTCCCGCCAGCCAGCATGGGCACGCCGATCGCCAGC
This sequence comes from Stackebrandtia soli, assembly GCF_965137155.1. Lineage (NCBI taxonomy): Bacteria > Bacillati > Actinomycetota > Actinomycetes > Glycomycetales > Glycomycetaceae > Stackebrandtia > Stackebrandtia soli. The sequence goes on along the minus strand of NZ_CBCRZX010000023.1, from coordinate 51,240 downwards.
GCCGCCCCGGTGACGGTCGCCGCGCCGGCCGCCGCGAGCCGGGGGCGCCGTCGCAGCGCCGTCGTCGGCAGTATCCGCCGACGCCCGACCAAAGGCGTCAGCTTCGACAGCAGACGATCCTCGAAACGATTACCAGTAGTCATGATGCGACCTCCATATGAGCGGTGGTGTCGATCGGATCGGGTGAGGGAAGCATCGCGCGCATCCCGGATCGGGCACGATGCAACCGCGCCCGCGCGGCGCCGGGCCTGATGCCCAGCGTCGCCGCAGCGTCCTGAACGGACAGTCCGTCGAGCGCGACGAGTTCAAGCACCGCGCGGTCCTTGGCGGACAAGCGGTCCATCGCCCGATACAGTTCCCGCGAACCCGCCTCGGCGTCGATGCGTTCCTCGATCGCCGTCACGTCGTCGTCGCTGAGCAGTTCCCGACCGCTGATCCGGCCGGACAACCGCCACCATCGCGCTCGCCGCCGTCGTTCGGACGCCACCACGTTGCGGGCGACGCCGTACAACCAGGCGAGCGGCTCCCCGCGCGAGGCGCGGTACGACCCGGCGGACTCGATGACGGCTATGAACACGTTCGCCGTCAGATCCGCGGCCTGATGCGGGTCGTCGACCCGCCTGGCGATGAATCGCTGGACGTCGTCGACATGCGCTCGGTAGAACGCTTCGAACGCTCGGGGATCGCTCGCGATCGCGGCGATGTCACCGGCGTTGCCAACCATGGGCGCACCTCCTCGGGTGATTCGATCGAACTCGTTGTCACCCGTACTTGGCTCGTCGAGCCGTCCGCGTTACACGAACTGGGGTCTATTTTCAGCGCCGCCATCGTCGCCTCGACCCGAGCGTCGCCGTCGAGAACGAAGGCGTCCAACCGTTCCCGCTCCGACCTGCGGACGCGATGGTTGGGCGCGACGTCGTCCGCACCCGCTTCGTGTGGTCCCGCGTGCCGGTCGGGAGGACAGGTGGAGGGAGCCGTCATAGGCGAACTAGATCGGGTCACCCGCGGCGTCGGGGCGACGAAAGCTTCAATCTCTACTGTGGTCAGAATCGGACGATCAAGTCGGCTCGATCGCGATGCGCGACGACCCGCGCCGCGTTGATCTCGTCCACCGTGTCGACCCAGTGCCGGGCGGCGTCCGGTGACTTTCCGAAATGGACGTGCCGATCGATGAGCCGTCGGCGTCGCAGCGCCGAATCGGTTTCGCAGAACCAGGTCTCGGTCAAGGCGGCCCGTACCTCGTGCCACGGCGCCGCGTCGTCGAGCAGGTAGTTCCCCTCCGTCACGACGAGGCGCGTCCCGGGCGGGACGGCGACGGCACCGGCGACCGGCTCCTCCCTGGTCCGGTCGAACGCCGGGGCGTAGACGGTGTGGTCGAGCTCCGTGGCGACGCGGCGCAGCAGCGCCAGATACCCGTGCGCGTCGAAGGTGTCGATGGCGCCCTTGCGGTCGCGGCGATTCAGGCGGTCGAGCTGACGATCCGCGAGATGGAAGCCGTCCATCGCGACGCGCTCCGTCGGGACGCCACGGGCACGCGACCCGTCGAGCAGTGCCTCGGCCAGCGTCGACTTGCCGACACCCGGTTCGCCGACGACACCGAGGAGGACCCGTCGTCGCGTCTTCAACAGGGAGTCGACACGATCGAGCAGCGGGACGAGCAGCGCGTCCGGGAACGCCGCGCCCGCCTCGATCGGGGCACCGTCAGACGAGGGCACGGCTCACCTCGAGGTGCGTCGCGCGGAAGGCGTGGGCGTGCCGGGCGAGCGCGGCGCCGTCCTGCCAGAGGTCGCGCCACACCGCGACATGCGCCGACAGGCCGGGGGCGACGACGGCCGAGGCGAACGACTCGATGGTGATGGGGCCGTCGTAGCCGACCTCGGCGAGCGCGTGCAGGAAGCCCGTGAAGTCGAGGTGGCCCGAGCCGAGGAAGCCTCGATGGTTCTCTCCGATGTGGATGTATCCGAATCGGGCACGGGTCGCCGGTTGGAACACGATGGCGGCGACGACGAACACCGCCATCGGGCTGATCTCGGGATTTCGGTGCGGCGCGCGTTGGACGCGTTGCGCGAGGCTGCGGAGGTGCCGCCGAAATGCCTCCTCGCCTGTCAGCTCACTGTGGCTCGTTATGGGCACGATGCTCCCCTATGGTGTTTCACGGCGCGCCGACGGGACGAATCCTGCTCGGCGCGCAGCGAGCGATCGAGGACAGAGGCCGCGGGCCTCTCCGGGCGAGATCCCGTCGACCCCGTCATCTGGGTAGTTCGTCACGAGGACGACTCCCGTGTTGATGATGTCCCTTCCTGCGTCCGGAACGGGACGGTCTCATGACGTGCGCAGTCGACCATGGCCGACTGAGCGTGGAGTCCATCTTGCTGGAGTACCGGACGTCGCGCTCGAAACGGCCACCGTGACTTCATCGCAGGAACCGTTGATCGGCAGGACGATCGCGTCGCCATTTCCCGCGCCCGCGACTACGCCGCCGCGCGTAACGCCCCCGGCGACGTCGACGACCTGATCCGGGCCGTCCGCTCGGGCTATCGCGACGCCGTGCGCCTGGTCCGAGCCGCCGCCGTGATCATCGGCACGGCGGTCTCCGACGTCGTCAACATCGTCATTCCGCGGACGGTCGTGTTCGGTGGGCAACTCGCCGAACACGACGATCTGATCCCGGGATTCGCGCGCGAGGTCAGCCATCGGCGCACTTTTCCTTTGGCCACAACGAAACCCGTGATCATGGCGACCGCTTTGGTGAACGCCGGGGTGCACCGGCTCGCGCACCTGATCGCGGATCACGTCTTCGCGGAGGAGCGCATCGACGCCTCGCTGGCGAAGTTGCGACTGGGACTTGCGGCACCACCTTTACCGAGTCGTTGTCAATTCCCGTTACGCTCGAGGCATAACGTTCGTGTAAGGAGGTCTGCTTCAATGCAGAGCAACAACCCCGCGTTGAACCGCATGCTGGCCACGACGGCTCAGCAGCACCAGATGGCGCCGGAGTATGGACATTACGGCCAGCAGGCCGCCCCGCCGCAGGTCCGTCCGATGACCCTGGACGACGTGGTGGTCCGCACCGTCGGGCTACTCGTGTTGACGGGTCTGTCCGGTGCGTTCTCATGGTGGCTCGCCGACGTCAACCCGGGTCTGACCTCGGTGTTGATGATGGTGGGAATGGTCGCCGGTGTCGGCGTCGCCATCGCTTCGTGGTTCATGATGATCACCAACCCCTACGTCATCGGCGCCTACGCCATTGGCCAGGGCCTGCTGTTGGGCGTGATCAGCAAGCTCATGGAGGCGTCTTACGCCGGAATCGTGCTTCAGGCGATCCTCGGCACCTTCGGCGTCTTCGTCGGCATGGCGCTCCTGTACAAGGCTCGCGTCGTGCGCAACAGCCCGAAGTTCACCAAGTTCATGATCGGTGCCGGTTTCGGCATCATGGCCCTGCTGTTGGTCAACATCGTCGGACGGATGTTCAACGTCGACCTCGGCCTCTTCAACAACGGCGACGGCAACGTCACCCTGTTGCAGTGGGGCATCGCGATCTTCTTCGTCGGCTGGGCGGCGCTGTCGTTCATCCTCGACTTCGACATGGTCGAGCAGGGTGTGCGTTACGGCGCTCCGCAGAAGATGGCGTGGGCGGCCGCTTTCGGCATGACCGCCGGTCTGATCTTCCTGTACTGGAGCATCCTGCGACTGCTGAGCTACCTGCGTCAGTAGTCCATGGTTGACGTTTCGACTCTCGGGCGGGAGGCCGGCCGTATCGCGGACGCGGTACGGCACTGGTCTCCCGCCCGCTGGCGTTCCTCGACTGTGGATGAATCGGTCGATCGCGCCCAGCTCATGTCCGACGCGATTCAGCGGGTCGCCGACGCCGCGGCCGACGCCGAGGGGCAACCGAGGCGCCCCGTCCCCGCACCCGACAGCCCCGTCGGGCTGACCGATCAGTGGCGTGTGGTCATGGCCGACCTCCTCGCCGCCGATCCAGGCGCGAAGCCCCTCCACGACGCTCATGAACAGGTCGCGCGCCTTCGTTCCGGCCTGTGGTGACCGGGGCCATCGTTACAGCGGCGCAATGATGTCAACGCTTGAGGTGGACGATCTGCCGCAACCCGGCGTAGCGTGTGGAGTTCAGAATTGCCCGTCCGCAGAGAGGAAGACCCGAGCCGTGGATTCCGAAAACGCCGACGGTCAACCGTCCACGAAGGAACGCCTGGTTGTGATGCGCGAGAAGCTGCGACGCTTCCGTGAGGAACTGTCGGCGGGGCGCGTGTCCGCCCAGCTGTGGTCCGGTGTCGTCGAGTGTGGCGCCGAGGCCACCTCACTGCGACAGGCCGCAATGGACACCCTCGACAACGACCCCGAGTGTGAGCGTGCGCGCGTCAGCGCCCAGTACGCCATCCGCATCGAGAACGACATCTGGTCCTTCGCCGACGCGATCGCCGGGCTCTGCCTCAAGCAGGCCGGTGTGCGTCGAGAAGGCGACGGTTAGCCCGTCTTTTCGTCCCTCGATCGAGGGAATTCGCGGCCCTGGCCCGGGCCGCGCACGACGACACCGCCGTCGATCAACAGGCGCATGACGCGTCGGGCGGTGCCGTGAGCGGATCGGCGGCCCGCCGCCTCAGCCCGTGGTCCGTCTCGACGGGAAACCCCTCCCTGGTCCAGTACTCGATGCCGCCGAGCATCTCGGCCACGTCGTAGCCCTGGCGGGCGAACGCCGCCGCAGCGCGCGTCGCGCCGTTGCAGCCCGGTCCCCAGCAATACGTCACGACGCGGGCGTCTCGCACGATCAGCTCGCCGGCTCGGGCCTCGATGAGCGCGGTCGGCAGGTGAACGGCCCCGGGAACGCGACCCGTCGACCAGGCCGCGTCACCTCGCGAGTCGATGACGACGAGGCCGGGCGTCGCGGATTCCAGTGCGGCGTGCACGTCGGCGACGTCGGTCTGGAAGCGGAGCCGGGCGGAGAAGAAGGCGATTGCGTCGAGTTGTGTCATGGCGGAAAAGCTACGTCCGGGAGCACCACTCGCACACGGAGGATCACCGGACTTTTGCTTGTGGTGGCGGGGATTTCACGGTATTTCTAGGGAATGGACGCTGATTTCCTGGACGACACCGATCGACGCATCCTGGCCGTGCTCCAGCGCGACGGTCGCTGTGGATTCACCGAGCTGGCGCGCGAGGTCGCGATGTCCGCGTCGGCGGTGACGGAACGGGTCCGGCGCCTGGAACGCGCCGGGGTTATCACGGGTTACACGGCGGTGGTGGAGCCACAGGCCCTCGGTCTGTCCATCATGGCGTTGGTCCGATTGCGTTATCCGCACGGCAACTACCGTCCGTTCCACGAGCTGCTGGACACGACCCCGCAGATCATCGAGGCGCATCACGTCACGGGGGAGGACTGCTTCGTGCTGAAAGTGGTGGCGGCGTCGATGCGGGATCTTGAACAGGTGTGCGGTCGGGTCGCCGGCCTCGGCCCCGTGACCACACAGGTCGTCTACTCCTCGCCGCTGCCGCGCCGGGCCGTCACGGGATAGGGCGGGCCTGTTCCTCGCCGCGTGTACTCCGGGTGGAGTCTCGCCGCGTTGCCGGCGCGACCGCACCGGCTCCGGATCGTCGGTGGCGTGCGACCTCGGGACGCGCCGAAGCATCGTCACCGCGCGAACGCGTCCGTCTGGATCCGGACGGCATCCCCGCGCACGCCCCGGTCGTCGTCTCGTTGCCTCGGATCGGGTGGCCCGTGCGACTTCCAGGCGTGGCCGCCGCTCGTCCTCGCGGCGGTGCGTGCGCTGTGGCGAGTGACCGAGTTCGATACAGTACGCGCTCACACGCGTCGAAAGCGTCGAACGTGGTGTCAGGTGATGGGAAGGCATTTCGTGGTCTCACGGCTTCTGTATCTGGTCCGGCACGGCGCCTACGACCGTGAAGGTTCCGTCGACGACGGCTCGTTGAGCGACACCGGACGTCAGCAGGCGTCGCTGCTGGGGGAACGATTGGCGTCGACGCGTTTCGACGTCGTCCATCATTCGACTGCTGCGCGGGCGATCCAGACCGTCGACGTGTTGGCCTTCTCGCTGGCGCCGACACCCCGCCACGGGGATGAGCTGCTGCGCGAGTGCATCCCGAGCGTCCCGGATCGGGCGATCCTGACAGACGGGCAGCGGGACTTCTTCGCGCAGCTTCCCGAATCGGCGCGGGTCGACGGTCCCAAGCAGGCCGCCGCCGCGGTGACCACCTATTCCACCGTCGGCGAGAAGGACACCCGCGAGCTGATCGTCAGCCACGGCAACCTCATCAACTACTTCGTCGCACGCGCCATGGACGCTCCGTCGCACTCCTGGTTGCGGCCCGTGGACTATCACTGTGGACTGACGATCGTCCGATACAGCACGGGCGCGCCGCCGCGTCTGCTCTGCTACAACGACGTCGGGCACCTGACGCCGGAGCTGCGCGGCGTGGAGTACCCCGACCCGTTGCGGGTGTTATTCGCGGTCGACGGGCGGGGGAGCTCGTGGCAGGCTGGCGTTCATGACCGCCGATGACCGTTTCACCGCGCACCTTCCGTACGGCGAACCGCTGCCGACCCCGCAGAAGTCGATCGTCGCTTGGCCCAACTGGCCGTTCAACGCCGACGGCACGGTCAAGCCGCTCGAACGGCCGGTGATTCCCGAGCCCGCACGCAAGGGCGTCGGCGGCGTCGACTGCCACGCGTGTGATCGGCCCGACGACGATTTCCTGTGGGTCGATGAGGATTGGCGGTTGTCGGCGTTCGATTCCCCCGGCGTTCCGCTGCTGATGTTGTACCCCCGTCGGCACTGTGACTTCACCGACTTGGGGCCTCGACTGCTCGCGGCGTTCGGGCCGATCGTGCATCGCGTCGAGGCCGCACTGCTCGGTCTCGGCGGGATCGCCCGCGTGCAGTTCGACCGTTGGGGAGACGGCGGCGAACACTTCCACCTGTGGTTCCACGCCCGGCCGCTCGGGATGACACAGCTGCGCGGCACCGCTTTGTCCACATGGGATGACGTGTTGCCGAGGCTCCCCGAGGACGTGTGGCGCGACGCGCGCGCCGAGATCGCCGCAGCGATGGCGGCGGACGGCGGCACCGGACGTGGATGACGACCGACGTTGCCGCTAAACTCGCAGGCACTTACCCCGAAAAACGTCTCGCGAAGGACCCGACAGAGCGTCTCGCGAAAAACTCTAAAGGAGCGTCGTGGCGAACACGCTGAACGTCGAGCTGGTGGCCGTGGAACAGAAAGTGTGGTCCGGCCAGGCCACGATGCTCACCGCTCGCACCACCGAAGGTGAACTCGGCGTGCTGCCCGGCCACGCGCCGCTCCTCGGCCAGCTCGCCGACCCCGGCATCGTCCGGATCAAGACCGAGACCGAGGGCGAGCTCGCCTACCAGGTCAACGGGGGATTCCTGTCGGTCACGGGCACCGGCGCGACCGTTCTCGCCGAGACGGCCGAACCCGTAGACGTCGCGGCCGCCACGGCCGCCGGACACTAACGTCTCCGGCGGAGGTGGGCCGCCGATGATGTCGACGATTCTCGGGATCGCCGCGGTCCCGGTAGCGTTCGGGATCGCGCTGGCGGTGCTGTTCGTCCGCCGTTTCATCCTGACTCGCAGCGGCACGGTCGCGATGGCGATTCGGATCTACCGCCGCGTCCCCGGACGCGGCTGGGCGCCGGGCTTCGCGAAGTATGAACAGGGGCGCCTGCAGTGGTACCGCATGTTCAGCTACGCGCCGCGCCCGAGAGTCGTGCTCGACAGATCCGACCTCAAGGTCGAGGAGCGTCGTGAGCCGGTCGATGCCGAGCGCCAGATCTTCCCGCCCAGCGTGGTGATTCTGTGTTGTCAGGCGCCCGCCGGTGAGGTGGAGATCGCGATGACGCGTTCGGCCCTCACCGGCTTCTTGTCCTGGCTCGAAGCCGCCCCGCCCGGGGCGGCTTCTCGTTTTTACCGGGGCGACTGACTCCGCCGCGTCTCCGCCGCGATCGAGCGGCCGACGTGGCGCGGCCGCCATCGACCGTGCCTCAGGCGTTCTTTGCGGGCTTCCACAGGATGTCGTTGCCCGCGTTGGCGGTGCGCGCCAGTACGAACAGCAGGTCCGACAGTCGGTTCAGGTACGTCGCGGGCAGGGCGTGCGTCGTCTCCGGTTCGGCCTCGATCAGCGCCCACGTGCTGCGCTCCGCGCGGCGGGCGATGGTGCAGCCCTGGTGCAGCAGCGCCGCTCCCGGTGTGCCGCCGCGCAGGATGAACGAGTCGAGGTTCTTCAGGTCGGCGTTGAACTCATCGCACCAGGCCTCCAAACGCGACACATAGGCGTCCGTGACGCGCAGGGGCGGATACTTCGGAGCCTCGGAGACGGGGGTCGACAGGTCCGCCCCCACGTCGAACAGGTCGTTCTGAATCGCGACGAGCACCGTCGTCAAACTTTCCGGCAGCTGACCGAGCGCCACCGCGACGCCCAGCGCCGCGTTGGTCTCGTCCACATCGGCGTACGCGGTGATCCGGGGATGGGTCTTCGACACCCGGCTGAAATCGCTGAGCCCGGTGGTTCCCTTGTCGCCGGTCTTCGTGTAAATCTTCGTCAGGTGCACGCTCATGGCGGAAGCGTAACCGCCGATGACGGGTTGGGGTGCGCACGGTGTCATACCGTGGAGGCCCAACCCACACCGGAAATGAACGATCGCTAAGGTCGATTGCAGTTACCCGCGAGTAGAGGAGTACAAGATGGCACGTCAGGTCGCGATCATCGGCGCCGGGTTGATGGGATCGGGCATCGCGCAAGTGTCGGCGCTGGCGGGCTGGGACGTCGTACTGCGCGACCTCACCACCGAAGCCACCGACCGGGGAATGGCCACCATTTCCGCCTCGGTCGGCAAGTTCGTCGCCAAGGGCAAGCTCACCGAGGACGACGCGACGGCCGCCCTGGCTCGCATCACGACGACGACCGAGTTGGAGGCCGCCGCGGACGCCGACATCGTCGTGGAGGCGGTCTTCGAGCGTCTCGAGGTCAAACAGGACGTGTTCCGCGCGCTCGACGGCATCTGCAAGGACGGCGCCGTCCTCGCCACGAACACCTCCGCCATCCCGATCACGCAGATCGCGGCCGTCACGAAGCGTCCCGAATCCGTTGTCGGCACCCACTTCTTCTCCCCGGTGCCGCTGATGAAGCTGTGCGAACTGGTCCGTGGCATCAAGACCAGCGACGAGGCGCTCGCCTCCGCGAAGTCCTGGGCCGAGGAGATCGGCAAGACGTGCGTGGTCGTCAACCGCGACGTCGCCGGGTTCGCGACGACGCGGCTCATCTGCGCGCTCGTCATGGAAGCCGTGTCCCTCGTGGAGAACGGTGTCATCTCGGCCGAGGACCTCGACGTCGCTTGCAAGCTCGGCTTCGGTCACGCGATGGGGCCGCTCGCCACGACGGACCTGACCGGCCTCGACGTGCTCATGCACGCGACCCAGAACATCTACAACGACACAGGGGACAAGAAGTTCTTCCCGCCGGAGCTCCTGGCGCGTATGGTCGCCGCTGGTGATTACGGTCGTAAGACCGGCAACGGTTTCTACGACTACGAGTAGGGATTCTCAGCGCGGTCGGGTGATGGGCCCGGCCGCGCTTTCCCGTTTCCCGGGGGCGTTCTCTCGTCGGCCTGTCGGTCCGTCGTATTCGCCGATCGCCGGGGTCGGATGGGCGCGAACGGGAACCGCGATCCGAGACGTTGCGACCGTGAGATCGGTGCCCGGTCTCGGGAGCCGTCTCCTCACCTCAGGTCGTGCGAGGTACGGGTCGGAATGTGACTCGGTGGGCGGGGGGAGGTTCCCGCATTCCGGTGTCAGGCGCCTTCGGCGTGCCGGAACACGGTGGAGTGGTTGCGATGCCGCCGTCCAGCTCTTCGGCGACCGCGGCTCCGCCATAGCCGATTTGCTTGGTACGACTCAGAGGCGTCCGCTCGCCTTCAACGCCAGGTAGCGATCGACCACGCTGGAGGCGAAGGTGTCGGTTCCGGCCTCGATGACGTCGACGTCGTATCTGGCGAGCGCGGCGGCGACCTTGCGCCGTTCCAGAAGGTACTGTTCGGCCGCCGCCGCCCGGTACAGCGAGTTGAGGGAGCCTCGCGAGGATCGCAGTTGTTCGATGCGCGGGTCCGTCACGGTCGCGATGACGACCTTGTGCCGCGCCGACAACTGGGGGAGCGCCGGCAGGAGCGATTCCGTGATCGCGCCCGGGTCGAGGGAACTGAACAGCACCACGAGCGCCCGTTTCGATTCGCGACGGAGCACCTCGCCGACGACGAGACCGAAGTCGGTTTCGACGAGCGACGGTTGCAATGGCGCGAGCGCCGTGATGATGCGCGGCACGACGTTCTTGCGGGAGCCGCCGTCGACGGCGGCTCGGACCTGGGTGTCGATGGCCAGAGCGTCGACGCGATCCCCCGCGTAGGAGGCGACGGTGGACAGGAGCAGGCACGCCTCGATCTGGGCGTCGAGGCGCGGTTCGTCGCCGACTCGAACCGCCGATGTTCGTCCACAGTCGATGATCGACAGGACGCGCCGGTCGCGTTCGACGCGCCAGTTCTTCACGACGATCGACGAGGACCTGGCGCTGGATCGCCAGTCGATCGAGCGCACGTCGTCACCGGGGACGTACTCGCGCAAGGCGTCGAACTCCGTGCCCTGGCCACGGCCCCGACGCGCGACGGTCCCCTCGACGACCCGGAGTCGCGCGAGCTTCTCGGGTAGATGCTTACGGGCGTGAAACGGGGGCAGGACGCGAACGCTCCATGGTGGAGTGAGGCGGTCCGCCGTCGCGTGTCCGGTCTGCCGGTAGCCGAAACGGAAGGGGCCGTAGGACCGCACGGTGACGCGTACGGCGGAACGATCGCCGCGCCGCAGGGGCGTCAGCGTCGTCGTCATCGTCGCGGTGGACCCGGCGGGCAGGTCGATCTCGTACTTCTCGTTGGAGGAACCCGCCGACGGCGTCCAGGCGTCCCGGACGAGACCGCGAATCGGCTGATCGCCGTCATTGCGCAGGTGCAGCGTGACGTCGACGCTGCCGCCGAGCCGCAGGGTCGTCCCCCCGGTGCGCCACATCGTGACGCGGGCGGGGCTCGGCGCGAGCGTGATGTCGACGACCGCGAGCGCCGTCGTGAGGATGAGCGCTACGAGCAGTCCGAGCCACGGCCACGGCCACGCGGGGAGCGTGACGAGCACGGCGGCGAAGATCGCGACCGGGCGCCACGTGATCATCGCGGTGTCGGGACGGTCGACAGCAGGGAGTTGAGCACGTCGTCGGCCGTCACGCCCTCGAGCTCGGCCTCGGGACGGACCTGGACGCGATGCCGCAGCGTCGCGTGGGTCAGGGCCTTCACGTCGTCGGGCGTGGCGTATTCGCGGCCCGCCAGCCAGGCCCAGGCCTTGCTGACCGCCAGCAACGCGGTCGCCGCGCGAGGCGAGGCACCGAGAGACAACGACGGCGAGTTGCGGGTGGCCTGGCAGATGTCGACGATGTAGGCGAGCACGCCGTCGGCGACGTGGACGGCCGCGACGGCCTGCTGCGCGGCCTTCAGTTCCGCTGCCCCCGCCACCGGGCGGAGCCCGGCAGCCGTCAGATCATGCGGATTGAAACCCTGGTGGTGATTGCGCAGGATCGTGACCTCGTCGTCCCTGGCCGGGGTGTTCACCGTCAGCTTGAGGAGGAAGCGGTCCAGCTGAGCCTCCGGCAGCGGGTACGTTCCCTCGTGTTCGACCGGGTTCTGTGTCGCGGCGACGCAGAACGGCTCGGGGACCGGGCGCGGCACGCCATCCACAGTGACCTGACGCTCCTCCATGACCTCCAGCAGGGCGGCCTGCGTCTTCGGCGGCGTCCGGTTGATCTCGTCGGCGAGAAGCAGGTTCGTGAAGACCGGGCCCTCCCGGAACTCGAAGCGGGAGCTGTGCGCGTCGTAGATGAGCGAGCCCGTCACGTCGCCGGGCATCAGGTCCGGTGTGAACTGAAGCCGTTTCGTGTCGAGCGACAGCGCGGCCGCGAGCGCCCGAACCAGCAGGGTCTTGGCGACGCCCGGCACGCCCTCGAGAAGGACGTGCCCCCGGCACAGCAACGTCACGACCAGACCGGAGATGGTCGAGTCCTGGCCGATGACGACCTTGCCGACCTCCTGACGCAGCAGGCTGAGCGCGTGTCGCGCGTCGTGAGCGGTGGTTGCGTCGTTCACTCAACTTCTCCCTTGTGGACGTGTCTGGTGGATGGCGGCGACGAGCGCGTCGAGCGCCGCCACCGCATCCCTGAGATCGGCGGGCTTGGTCAGGGTCTGGCCGTAGAGCACCCGGTGGACGTCGGCGGGCTGCCACCCGGTGCGCGCGGCGATCGCCACGACGACATCGGCGGGCGCCGTTCGCGTGGAGACCCCGAGCAACGGCCGCACCGATTCGAGCGCTCCCGCGCGGATCGCGTCGAAGGCCCGCTGCTGCGCCTTGGCCCGCTGATACAGGCCCGCGCGCCCCATCGCGGTCTCCGCTCCGGGCACGGACACCGGCAGCGGCTCCAGCACCGGCGGCCCGAGGCGCCTACCGCGCCACAGCGCGACACCGACACCGAGCACGAGCAGCCCGACGAGCATCGCCCACAACCAGGACGGGAACGCCCCGTAGAGCGGGTTGGTGCCGTCCTGCCGCCCGTAGTCGATGGGGATGGGCGACCGACTCTCCTCCTCGGACGGGTAACTCGCCGACGTGCTGGGTTCGGGTTTCGGTTCCTCCGCGGGAAGCTCGTGATCGTCCACCCAAATGACCCGCGAATGCCGTGACAGCAAGCCGGTCGCGAACGCCGAGTTGCCGTACTCGTCGATGTGCGCGTTCGTGAACGCGTCCGCCGCGCCGACGAAGACGACTTCGAGGCCGGAGAGCGAGCTCGGCTCGTTCCAGTCGTCGCCGTCGCGTCTGTCGTGCAGGCCGTTCAACCAGACGGCACCGCTCAGCTCCGCGCGAGCGAGACCTCCCTCGTAGCACAGTCCCCAGGAGAATTCCTCAGTGGACGACACATAGGAGTCCTGGCGGACGGTCGCCGGCCCGGCCGCGGTCGCCTCGGAAAGTGCGCACTCCGCCCCCGGCGTGACCGTGTCGCCGACGATGCGGCCGTCGCCATTGCCCAAGCCGAACGCGTTGGACGTACGCGCCTCCGGCATGACCACGACGAGACGACCCCCGTCGGCGGCCTCGATGAGCGCCACCAGCTCGTGGGCGGTGAGGTAGGCCGGCGCCGAGACGAAGACGGTCGCTTCGCCCTGTGCCGCTCCGGCCGCGGGGACCGCGTCGGTGACGTCCGTGTGGCGCTCCACCGACACGCCCGCCGCCGTCAGTCGGTCGGCCAGGGCCGAGGAACCGTGGTCGCTCGTACTCGCCGGGGATAGAAAGGTGTCGCGGCTCGGATACGGGGCCTCGATGACGACGGCCAGGATCGTGCCGAGGATGAGGACCCCCGCGACGATCAGCGGGGTCAGGAAGCGGCGCCGGTGAAAGGGCGTGCGCTTGGGCGGGAGGTCGGTCCGTCCCGCGGTGGCGGTGGTGTCGGTGGTCATCGCGGCGCCACCTCGATGACGTGTTCGACGGCGTGCCCGGAGGCGGCGACGCGCGTCTGGTCGCTGAGGTCGCGCATGCGCGACGCGCTCGTCAGGTCCGCCTCTCGTTCGCCGTACCAGACGTCCGAGAACAGGCCGGCCGCCTCGGAGAGGGGACCGGTGATGGAGGGCAGCGCGTTCGCGGCGGCGCCCGCCAGCTCCGTGACAGTCCATCCAGGACGATTGAGGATGATGCCGCGGTCGACGAGGTCACGCACCATGACGCGCAACCATTCCCGGATCGCCCGCCGGTGGTCCCCGTGCGCCATGAAACGGCGTGCCCGTTCGAGCAGTTCGTCCGTCGGCAGTTCGCCGAGGGTGTCGTCGTCGGCGGGCGCCTCACCGGTCACCGTCGTTGGTCGGGACCGTTTGGCGAACAGGCCGCGCGGCAGCGAGAAGTTCATGGTTCCCGGCGGCTGGATCAACAGTCCGACCGCGACGGCCACGAGAAGGAGGAGCACGGCGAGGGTGAAGAGCCCGCCGGGCAGTGCGTCGGCGACGTCGGCGACGAAACGAATCCAGTCGTAGGTCATCGGCCCTCCGGCGCGGTCAGCACGATCGGCTCGTCACGGGCCCGCATCCTGTCTATCGCGATGTCGAGGCCCTCGGAACGAATCCGGGCCTCCAGGTGCGTCACGGCCGCGACGCAGCCGAGCATCGCGTAACAGGCCGTGTTCACGACGACGTACACCACGGCCAGCGCGATCAGATAGTTGTCGACGAGGACGGTCGTGAAGTCGAGGAAACTGAACTGGACCAGCATGATGAAACCGCAGGTGACGGCCAGTCGGATGATGAGCCAGACCCCGTACGCCAGCAGGAGGGTCGAGACGGTGCGGCCACCGGAACGGCGGGCGAGGCCGGCCGAGCGCCACCACGACGCCCACGGCGACAGTCGGTCCACCATGAGCACGGGGACGGCCAGCCCGAAGATCGAGAAGACGGCGAACCATGGCAGGAAGAAGAGCGCGGCGGCCACGCCTCCGAACACGGTCAGCAGGCCCGCGAAGGCTGCGGCGCGTTTCCACTGCCCACCGGTGAGGCCAGTCGGTGGAAGCGCGTCGACGTCCCCGCCGGTGGCGATGGTCGCGGCCGCTCGGGCGGCGGGGGCCGACAGTAGCGAGATGATTGCGATCTCGCTGGTCAGGCCGACCGTGATCCACAGCCACAGAAGCGAACCGTCGCCGTAGAGCTCGTTGTAGTACTGGGGGCGGACGTCCTCGATCGTGGCCCAGCGCAGCAGCGTCATGAAGATCTGTTCGACGAACGCGAACGCGAGGGAGAGCCCGAGCAGTGATCTCCACCGGGTTCGCAGCAGCGCCGCAGCCGCGTCGAGGAGCTCGCCCACCGTCATCGGGCGCATCGGCAGCACCGGTGATCCGGTCATGGGCAGCCCTTCGGCTCGGCGGGACGTGTCGCTCGCTTCCGCGCGCAGTGTCGTTCATGGTGCCATGCGAACGCCACGCGACGATTCGGCCGCCCCACGGGCGCGGTGCCGCGAGAATCGTCCGCGCTTCGGCCATTCATCGCTGACGCTTCGTTCTTCGAACGTGGCCCGTTCGGCCGGTTGACCCGGTAGGGCGGCTGAGGCGGACGCGCATGCTGCGGCAATATGCTGATCAGACGCCGCTACGCTGGCGGTGCCGCCGTGTACGGCGGCCGATATGCGACACCAATGGGAAGCACAGGTGACATGAGAGCAAGGGTTCTGGTAGTCGATGACGACCCCGCGCTGGCGGAAATGCTCGGCATCGTGTTGCGCACCGAGGGTTTCACTCCGTCGTTCGTCGCTGATGGCGAACAGGCGTTGTCAGCGTTCCGCGAACACCGTCCCGATGTGGTGCTGCTCGACCTGATGTTGCCCGGCATGAGCGGCATCGACGTGTGCAAGGCGATCCGGTCGGAATCCGGCGTCCCCATCGTCATGTTGACGGCCAAGAGCGACACCGTCGACGTCGTGTTGGGCCTGGAGTCCGGCGCCGATGACTACATCATCAAACCCTTCAAACCGAAGGAACTCGTCGCGCGGGTCCGCGCGCGGCTGCGGCGCGGTGATGACGTCGCCCCCGAGCGGCTTCAGATCGGTCGCCCCGGCCTGGAGGTGGCGATCGACGTGCCCGCGCACAGCGTCACCTTGAACGGCGTCGAGGTGAAACTGACACCGCTGGAGTTCGACCTGCTGGTCGCCCTGGCGCGTAAGCCTCGCCAGGTGTTCACCCGCGAGGTGCTGCTGGAACAGGTGTGGGGATATCGCCACGCCGCCGACACGCGCCTCGTCAACGTCCATGTGCAGCGGTTGCGCGCCAAGATCGAGCCGGACCCGGAGAACCCGCAGCTGATCCAGACCGTGCGCGGTGTGGGCTACAAGGCGGGCACCGCGTAGCGGCCGTTCCGCCGACTCGGCCCGGACGACGATGGATCCTTCGTCGTTGTCCGGCGTCGAGACGTGGTCGGGCCGCCGTGGTCGCCCGGCCGTGGGTTCCGCGCGCCGCCGTGACCACGGGTGCGCCGGGCTCCGGCGACTCGTTGGGATGTGTGTGAGGAGCTCATGGTGACCGATGGCCTGGACCGGTCGAGGATGGTGGCGCGCCGCGCGCGTCGCCGCCTCGCGCGCGTCATGGATCGGTCCGGCCGACTGTTCGCGCCGATCGTGCGGGCGTTCCGGCATTCGTTGCAGCTGCGCGTCGTATCGGCGACGCTGGCGGCGTCGGCGGTGCTCGTCGTCGTCTTCGGCGTGGTCGTCGCGGGCAGCATCACCGGCGGGATGGTGGACGAGCGGCGCGAGTCGGCGATCTCCCAGGTGCAGAACGCGCGCGCGAGCATCACCGCCGAGCTGAACCCGGTCGTGTCCTATTCGGAGCCGAACTTGACCGGTCGGATGGCGGGCCTGATCCAGGGCCACGCCGGCGACCCGGACCAGACTGACGCGCCGACCGTGCTCATGCGGCCCGCAGCGACCGGCACCGACGCCGAGGCCGAGGCCGTGTCGGTCCCCGTCCGCGACCCGGCCGTCGTCGAGCGAGAGATTCCGTCGGATCTGCGCGCCCGGGTCGCCGAAGGACTCATGGCGACCCAGTACGTCACGATCAACCCCGACGGTCACGGCCTTCGCCCGTTCCTCGCCGTCGGGACCCCCGTCTACACCGACCAACTCGAGTACGAGCTGTACTTCCTGTTCCCGTTGGACAGTCAGCAGCGCGTCGCCGAGCTCGTCGCGACGACACTCGTCTTCGCGGGGATCGCGCTGGTGATGCTGCTCGGCATGATCGCCGGCCTCGTCACCCGCATGGTCGTCAACCCGGTTCGATCCGCCGCCCGCACCGCGCACCGCCTGTCGGCCGGCTTCCTGCACGAACGGATGGCGGTGCGCGGCACCGACGACCTCGCCCGACTGGCCGAGTCGTTCAACTCCATGGCGGAGAACCTGCACCAGCAGATCCTGCGGCTCGAGGAGATGTCGCGCCTGCAACGCCGATTCACCTCCGACGTCTCGCACGAACTGCGAACACCGCTGACGACGGTGCGGATGGCCGCCGATCTCCTCTACGACGAGCGCGACCAGTACCCGGCGCACGCGGCCCGCAGCGCCGAACTCCTCCACGACGAGTTGAACCGTTTCGAGGAGCTCCTGGCGGACCTGCTCGAGATCTCCCGATTCGACGCCGGTTTCGCGCAGCTGGACACCGAGGCCGTCGAGCTCGCCCCGATCATCGACAGCGTCGCCTCCTCGTTCCGGGTCCTCGCCGCGAACTGCGATGTCGAAGTGCGCCAGCACATGCCGGACGAACCCGTCATCGCCGAGATCGACCCGCGCCGTGTCCAGCGGATCCTGCGCAACCTCATCGGCAACGCGATCGAGCACGCCGAGCGCAAACCCGTGTGCGTCATCATGGCGGCGTCCGAGACCGCGGTCGCGATCGTCATCCGGGACCGGGGGATAGGTTTGAAGGACGGCGAGGAGAAACTCGTCTTCAATCGGTTCTGGCGCGCCGACCCGTCACGGGCTCGACAGACGGGCGGGACGGGTCTCGGCCTGTCGATCAGCGCCGAAGACGCGAAACTGCACAACGGCCGACTCGACGCGATCGGGGAACCGGGCGTCGGATCGGTGTTCAGGCTCAGCCTGCCGTTGCAACGAGGCGGCAAGGTGATCACCTCTCCCCTACCCCTGGATCCCGCCGCCGACCCGTGCACAGGAGGCGACCATGACACGACGACCTGATCAATCCACTGTGGTTGCCAACGTGCGACGACGCGTCACCGGGGCCATCGCGATGGCCCTGTCCGCGCCCGTCGCCCTCGCCGGCTGCGGCGTGCCCGGTTCCGGCGACGCGATGGTCGTCGAGGAGGTCAACCACGGCGACGACAGCGGCGACAGCGGCAACATCACGAGTCCACCGAGCCCCACCACGGACGCGGTGACGACCGTCGAGAACTTCCTCCGCGCCGCCCCCGGGGACCCGAACAGCCGCGACGAGCGTCTCGACCGTTTCGTGGACGAGGCCGGCGAATGGTCCGAGCCCGCTGCGGGCATCCAGATCGTGCGCCTCTCCCACATTCCCGAACTGTCCGGCACGGACGCGCTCACCGAGGTGTCGGTGACGGCGACCGGCAGCGTCATCGGCGTCTACGGGCAACACGGCCAGGTCGTGCGCTCGGCCGGTGGCACCGAGTACGAGGTCGAGTTCCTGCTCCGCCGCGACACCCCCGACACCCGCTGGAAACTCGTCGATCCGCCCAGCCAGGTGACGATGGACGACAAGGCGTTCAGTTCGAACTACAAGGCCCAGCCCCTGTACTTCCCGGCTCGCGGCGACAGCGGCGTACTCGTGCCGGACCTGCGCTGGGTACCCAACTTCCAGAACGACTCCGGCACCAAGTACGCGCAACTGGCGGACTGGCTGTTGCAGGGACCGTCGGACTGGATATCGACGACCGTGTCGAGCGCCTTCCCCGCCGGGATGGTCCGCCGCAGCTCCGTGACGGTCGACGGTGACGAGGTCTCCATCGATCTGTCCACTGAGAACGTCACTGGCAAGGCCGATCAGTACCGCACCATGTCGGCGCAACTGGCCTGGAGCCTCGGTCTCAAGGAGGACGACCACCTGTCCCTCTTCATCGACGGGCAGGATCGACTCAGCGAGAAGGTCTCGACGTGGTCCGGCCGTAGCCGCGCCCCCGTCAACGACGAACCCCTCGTCGACCGCGAACTCGTCTACTACATCTCCGACGGGAAGGTGCAGTCCGCCGACGAGACCGCCCCCTTCGCCGGGGAACACGCGGACGGCCTTCGCGACGCCGTCCTCGAACCACGGGGCCGTCGGATGGCCGCCGTCATCAACGACGGCTCCGACGCCGCGCTGTTGGTCGGCACGCCCGGCGAACTGGAACAGGTCGAGGGTTTCAAGGCGGGCAGCCTCGAAGACCCGCAATGGCTCGACCGGGAACGACTGCTCGTCCTCGCCGACGGACGGCCGACGGTCGTCACGATCGACACGGGCGCCGCCAGTACCATCACGGCCACCACGCTCGGCGACTCGCCCCGTCAGTTCGCGCTCGCCCCGGACGCCCGACGGCTCGCCTACGTCTCGGACGGGCACGCCTTCGTCGTACCCGTGGTCCACACGGACGACGACCGCACGCCGATCAGTTTCGGCGAGCCCCGCCGCGTCGGGACCAACATCTCGGCGGTCGTCGACGTCGGGTGGAGCCAGGAGACGCAGCTGCTCATCGTCGGAGAGGTCCCGGGCGCGCAGGAGTGGCTGTGGAAGGCGTTCATCGACAACGCCACCGAGGACAAGATGGACGGTACGGCCGGGAGCGCGATCACCAAGGCCGACGGTCTGGTCGTGCGGTGCCATCCGCCGAAGATGCCCGGCACGGTCGGGCAGCCCGTCGTCGTCGAGATCACGGGCAGCATCCTGCGGGTCTATGTGGACCAGGTCAAGCAGATCTTCGTCACCGGCAAGGACGGCGACGAGACCGAGGCCGTCGGCTACGACCCGTTCGTGCTCGGCTGACTCGCTTTCAGCCGCGCGTGCTTTCTGCTGCGCCGGTCTGTTTCAGGTGCGCACGCGTGCTTCCTACGGAGTCTTTCGTTTCAGGTGCGCACGCGTGTTTCCTACGGAGTCTTTCGTTTCAGGTGCGCACGCGTGTTTCCTACGGAGTCTTTCGTTTCAGGTGCGCACGCGTGCTTCCTACGGAGTCTTTCGTTTCAGGTGCGCACGCGTGCTTCCTACGGAGTCTTTCGTTTCAGGTGCGCACGCGTGCTTCCTGAAATGCCCGAGCGGTCGGCGCGGAATCCTGGTGTCGTGTGGCGATGACGACCGAGAACCACCGCCCGACGTGGATCGACCGCCTGCGGGAACTAGTGCTGCCCATCGATTGCGCGGGCTGCGCGGCACCGGCGGCGGGTCAGCTCTGTCCGCGTTGCCACGCGGAGTTGGTGTCGACGCGTTCGGTGCGCCTGTCGTGCCGCGACGGTCCCGACCGCCTCGGCGCCGGGTGGTACGAGGGGCCCCTTCGCCGGGCGCTCGTGGCCTATAAGGAGCGCGGCCGTCGCGCGCTCGCCATGCCCTTGGCCCGCCTGTTGTCCCCGGTGCTGACGGTCCTCGACGGCGACGTCGTGTGCGTTCCGATCCCCGCGACCGCGGCGGCGCGTCGGCGGCGCGGTTTCGATCATGTCGGTCGGCTCGCGTCCGCGTTGGCCTCGATCGACGCCCGGATGCACGTCGCGCCGGTGTTGAGGGCGCGCCGCCGTCCGGATTCTGTCGGTTTGTCCGCTACGGAGCGTGTTCGAGCGGCGGAGTCCAGCTTTCGCGTGGCGCCGGGCGCCGCGTCCCGTTTGCGCTCGTTCCTGGAGAGGCGGGCGCTGTCATTGGTCGTTCTCGATGACATCGTGACGACGGGGGCGACCGCGGCCGCCGCGACGAGAGTGCTGCTCAGCGCCGGTGTGCGTCCGCGCGCGGTGATCGCGGTGGCGGTCGTGCCACCCCTATACCGCAAAATCAACCTTCCGTGGGTGGTGACATCGAGGACATGACGCGCTAGTGTCTAGAGATCTCAAGAAGATAACGCGCACGGCGCGATCGGATGAAGGGAGAGTGACTTTCTCATCATCTCGCGCCGATTACGCCGTCGTCTGACGGAAGTGTCGGTGCCGGGTAGATTCATCAGCTCCAATGAAGACACTTAGTGATCTTTTGGGAGGTCAGGCGTGGAGATCGTCGTCAAGGGCCGAAATGTCGAAGTGCCAGATCACTACCGACAGCTAGTCGAAGAAAAGCTACGCAAGAAGATCGACAAGTACGACCAGAAGGTCGTTCGCGTCGACGTTGAACTGCTGCACGAGCCGAACCGGCGGCAGCACGATCAATGCCAGCGCGTCGAGATCACCTTTTTCACGCGTGGGGCGATCATCCGTGCGGAGGCCCGCGCGAAGGACTTCCTGACCGCGTGGGAAGTGGCCAGCGACAAGATCGAGGGTCGGATGCGGCGCTCGGCGGACCGCCGCCGAATCCATCGTGGACGCCGAACCCCGGTCTCGGTGGGGCAGGCGACGGCGGCTCTGGTGGAGCCGGACAACAGCGAACCGGCGCCCATCTCCGAGGACGTCGATCCGTTCGACGGTCTCGTCGAGGAGTATCTGCCGGGAAAGATCGTTCGAGAGAAGGACCACCCCGGGGATCCGATGACGGTCGACGACGCATTGTTCCACATGGAACTCGTCGGCCACGACTTCTACCTGTTCAACGACAAGGAATCGGGTCGTCCGACGGTCGTATACCGCCGAAAGGGCTTTGACTACGGCCTTCTCAGGTTGGAGATCTGACACAGGGCCGACACGGCTTTGGTTCGCGTCACATATGTACACAATAGAGGCTGGGCGCGCGCCGCGCGCCCAGCCTTCAGGACGTCAACACCTGTCGACAGATCGCGTCGGCGTTCTGCTCGGCGGCGGTCAGATGTGATCCATCGCCGTCGATGATCGCGATGGGCGCCCGCCATTCACTGGCCGTCACATGTGGGCGGTACTTTCCCGGACGGGCTCGGCGGCCTGCTTCGGTGTACGGGCAGGGGAAGCGGCCTTCTTCACGCTCGCGTTGCCCGCCGTGTTCGTTGCGGATTTTTAGTGTCTACAAAGCACGTGGCGGG
>NZ_CBCRZX010000023.1:0-29455 GCF_965137155.1 Stackebrandtia soli | reverse complement strand
CTCAGGTCACGCAATTCGCAAAGTCATGAGGCCGACACCGGCCGTTTCATATGACTGTGCTATTTCAGCGCGGATCTGTCAATCATTATCGATGTCGTCTATGTGACACAGCACGGCCGTGGCATCGTCGAAACGCTTGCCGCGCACCCCTTCCGCGGCATCGTCGGCGGCGCGGACCCGATCGAGCAGGCCCGTCGGTCCGTCCTGTTCGGCCAGTGCGAGGACGTCGGCCCATGCGAAGCCGTATCGCTCCACGAGGCGCGAGGCCCCGTCGGTCAACAGGAGCAGTCGCCGGGCCTGCCCCGTTGGAATCGTGCCTGTCAGTGCCATCCGGGCGGCTTCGGGGCGAGTGCTGGCGACCCAGAACCCGCCGGGACTGTTGCGCAGCTTCGCGACGGAGTCGTAGCTGTAGTCGGGGAGGTGATCGACGCGGTCGTCGATGACGGGTGAAAGACCCACCGCCGTCTCGACGAGCAGCGGCGAGTCCCCGAGAACGAGATAGTCGACGCCATGGGGCCGCGCTCGCACGATCGTGATGGTCGTGGACGGGGAGTCCGGATTGGACAGATCGCAGTCCGCGTGGTCGGCGCGGGTCGCCGTGATCGCGTCGGCGAGGAGTTCCGGCAGCGGCGCCGTCGACGTGAGCAGTCGAGCCGCCGTATGGCCGGCGACTCGCGCGACGAGCCACGGCACGTCATGGCCGCAGCCGCTGTCCCTCGACCGGGGCGCGGTCGCTCCATCCAGGACGATTGCGAAGTTCGGCCCGGTGACGAACGCGTCGTCGTTCGGGGTTCCCGGTGACGGCCGTGTCGCGGCCGCGGTCCGCATCAACGGTCCTTCGGCAGGATCGACCACATGACGTTGTCGACGAAGCCCCCGCCGGGAGCGAGGAGTCGGTCTCGTTCCAGGCCCTCCTTGACGAACCCGGCTCGGGCCAGGACCGCCTGCGAGGCCGCGTTGTCGCTGGCGGTGCCCGCGACGACGCGTTTCGCGCCGACGATGTCGAAGGACCAGTCGACGGCGAGCCCGACGGCACGCGACATGAAGCCGCGCCCCCGGAACTCGCGCGCGAGGCTGTAACCGAGCATCACCTGCGGGAGCGGTCCGCCTTGCCGGTAGACGCCCATCGCTCCGGCGAGCTTCCCCGTCTCGGCGTCGCGAATCGCCATTCGGGCCGCTTGACCGGCCAGCCACGCCATCTGCGCGCCGTGGTTGCACAGCTGCTCGATCGCGGCGCGGTCCGGTGGAATCGGCGGCATGCTCGTGCCCCAGACCTCCGGCAGGGCGCTCAGGGCGAAGTACTCGTCGGTGTCGTCTGGCGTGAACGGGTCGAGCGCGACGACGCCGTCGGTGAGGCGCCCGCTCGGCAGGTCCGGCAGGTAGCGCGGTGCCGGGGGCGGCGGATCGGTCGGTAGACGCGAGTAGACGAGGTAGTCGCTGCGCCACTGTTCGCCGACCGCCGCGGACCGCAGGAGGCCGTCCTTCTGGTAACCGGCGCGGATCGCGACACGCTGACTGGGAATGTTCTCCGGGACGACGCGAAGCTCGGAGCGCTCGATCCGATTGGCGAAGAGGTAGTCGGTGACGGCGATCGTCGCCTCCGCCGCGACGCCTCGCCCGCGCGCCCACGGCGCCGTCACGTAGCCGATTTCGGCGCTGCCCCGGCCGCGATCGACGTCGGCGAGGCCGATTCCCCCGAGGTATCGATTGGTCTCCGGGTCGGCGATCACCCACTCCGCCGAGCCGGATTCCCATTTCCGCCGCGCCTTGTCGATGAAGACCCGCGCGTCGTCGGCGGTGTACGGGTCCGGCAGCCGAAGGAAGTGTCGAGCGGTCCGGTCGGAGCACGAGGCGACGATGTCGTCGACGTCGGAGTCGATAAACGGGCGAATCAGCAGGTGTCGTGTCGACAACTCAGTGTGGGGGAAATGACTCATGGGGCTCCTTTCGGTGCCGTTCGGATCGACGGCACTGTACGGGGTGTGGCCACCGTGACGCTTGTTGCGGTTAGATGTTGGCGAGTCGAAACCCGATCATGTCGAGGTCCGTCTCACCGCGCACAGGAATAACTGTCGCCCCCGGCCGTTCTAGCACACGCGAACACCCACGTACGATGGAACGCCGGTAGCGCAATAAGGAGCACTGACAACACCGTGTCAATTTTCGAGAAGCTGCTGCGGGCCGGCGAAGGCCGCATGCTGAAACGACTGAAGGCCATCGCCAAGGCGGTCAACGAGTTGGAGGACGATTACACCGACCTCACCGACGCGCAGCTGCGAGCGTTGACCGATGAGTACCGCGAGCGCCTGGACGACGGCGAGACCGTCGACGACCTGCTGCCCGAAGCATTCGCGACGGTCCGTGAGGCCGCCAAGCGAGTGCGCGGGATGCGTCACTTCGACGTCCAGATCATGGGTGGAGCCGCCCTGCACTTCGGCTACATCGCCGAGATGAAGACCGGTGAGGGTAAGACCCTCGTGGGGACGCTGCCCGCCTACCTGAACGGGTTGACCGGCAAGGGCGTTCACATCATCACGGTCAACGATTACCTGGCACAGCGCGACGCCGAGTGGATGGGGGAGATCCACCGCTTCCTCGGGCTGACCGTCGGTGTCGTCCTCGCGGGCCAGACGAACAAGCACGGCGAGGCCTACAAGTGCGACATCACGTACGGAACGAACAACGAGTTCGGTTTCGACTATCTGCGTGACAACATGGCCCGGACGAAGGAGGCCCGCGTTCAGCGCGGCCACCACTTCGCCATCGTCGACGAGGTCGACTCGATCCTCATCGACGAGGCCAGGACGCCGCTGATCATCTCGGGCCCGGCCGCCCTGTCGGCGAAGTGGTACGAGGAGTTCTCGACCATCGTCAAGCGCATGAAGCGCGACGTCCACTACGAGGTCGACGAGTCCAAGCGCACGATCGGTGTCACCGAGTCCGGTGTCGCCGTCGTCGAGGACCGTCTCGGCATCGAGAACCTGTACGAGTCGTCGAACACGCCGCTCGTCGGGTACCTGAACAACGCCATTCGCGCCCGCGAACTGTTCAAGAAGGACAAGGACTACATCGTCTCCGAGGACGGCGAGGTCCTGATCGTCGACGAGTTCACCGGTCGTGTCCTGAGCGGACGTCGGTACAGCGAGGGCATGCACCAGGCCATCGAGGCCAAAGAGGGCGTCAAGATCAAGCAGGAGAACCAGACTCTCGCGACGGTCACCCTCCAGAACTACTTCCGTTTGTACGACAAGCTCGCCGGCATGACGGGTACCGCCTCCACCGAGGCGGGCGAGTTCAACAAGGTCTACAACGTCGGCGTGGTCGAGATTCCGCCGCACCGCGGCCTGGCCCGCAAGGACCAGACCGACGTCGTCTACAAGACCGAGGACGCCAAGTACGACGCCGTCGTCGACGACATCGTCGAACGGCACGAGATGGGCCAGCCCGTTCTCGTCGGTACCGTCAGCGTCGACAAGTCCGAGATGCTGTCGACGATGCTGCGCAAGCGCGGCATCCCCCACTCGGTGTTGAACGCGAAGTTCCACGCCAAGGAAGCCGAGATCGTCGCGCAGGCGGGCCGCAAGGGCGGCGTCACCGTCGCGACGAACATGGCCGGTCGTGGTACCGACATCCTCCTCGGCGGGAACCCCGAGTTCCTGGCGGCGGCCGAGCTGCGTCGTCGCGGCATCGACGAGGCCGACGAGGACAAGTACGCCGTCGAATGGGAGACCACCCTCAAGAAGTGGGAGGCCGCCTGTGACGAGGAGGGCGAGGAGGTCCGCGACGCGGGCGGTCTGTACGTCCTCGGCACGGAACGGCACGAGTCCCGCCGTATCGACAACCAGCTGCGTGGACGTTCCGGCCGTCAGGGCGACCCGGGCGAATCGCGCTTCTATTTGTCCCTTCAGGACGAATTGATGCGCCGGTTCAACTCGCAGGCCGTCGAGGCGCTGATGGTGCGCTTGAACATGCCGGACGACATGCCGATCGAGAACAAGATCGTCACCCGGATGATCCGCAGCGCGCAGGCGCAGATCGAAGGCCAGAACGCCGAGTCGCGGAAGAACGTCCTCAAGTTCGACGAGGTCATGAACAAGCAGCGCCAGGTCATCTACGCCGAGCGCTCGCGGGTGCTCGACGGCGAGGACGTCAACGCCGAGATCCAGAACATGATCGACGACGTGATCGTCGCGTACGTCAACGGCGCGACCGAGGACGGTTTCACCGAGGACTGGGACCTCGACGAGCTGTGGAAGGCGCTCAAGCAGCTGTACCCGATCGGCGTGACCGTGAAAGAGGTCGAGAAGTCGGTCGGCGGCCGCGAGAAGCTCGACCCGGAGAACCTCGCCGACGCCATCACCGAGGACATCCACACCGCCTACTCCACCCGTGAGGAGGAGGTCGGCGAGAAGCTCATGCGCGACTTGGAGCGCAACGTTCTCCTCCAGGTGATCGACCGCAAGTGGCGCGAGCACCTGTACGAGATGGACTACCTCAAGGAAGGCATCAACCTTCGCGCCTACGCGCAGCGGGACCCGGTCATCGAGTACCAGCGCGAGGGCTTCGACATGTTCACCGTGATGCTGGACGGCATCAAGGAGGACACGGTCCGATACCTCTTCAACCTGGAGATCCAGGTCAAGGAGGCCGAGGAGACCGAGGCCGCAGCCAAGGCGGGTAAGGCGAAGCCGTCGCCCGTGTCGTCCTCCGCGACGATCACGGCGAAGGGCCTCCCGCAGGTCACCGAACCGACGAGGCTCCAGTACACCTCGCCCACGATCGACGGTGGGGCGCAGGTCAAGGAGGAGGTGCCGGACGCGCTGCGCGCCGACGGCAAGAAGGGCCGCAAGGCCGGACCGTCGTCGAAGGCGGCGTCCGGTGGCAAGCAGCCCGCCCCGGGCCAGAAGGTCGGCTCCACGACTCCGCGTAACGCCGAATGCCCCTGTGGCTCCGGCAAGAAGTACAAGCGGTGCCACGGCGCTCCCGGCGCCCAGGACTGACGACAGCGACGACGGCGCCCGGCCGGTCTCACCCGAGACCCGCCGGGCGCCGTCGTTTCGCGCGGAAGTTCGGGCGACGCGCCGGTCGAATCGCGATCTTTCACCCGTGAGTGGGACAAAATACCTGCCGTGGGACTTGCCGGTGCCGCGTTGAACTCGTGAGTCGAAGGAGATCGTCGTGGGTACTGGCGGCGCCGATGCCGTTGTGGGCGAACAGTTTCATGTGCCGTTGCGGTTGTCGAGCCAGCGGCGGTCGGTGGGTTCGGTGCGGGCGGGGCGGTCGGTCACCGAACGGACCGAGCCGGACATGACGGTCATGGCGGTGACGGCGAACGTCATCACCGGTGTGTTGACGGCGCGGCTGCCGGTCGAGCGAATGAGCCGTTTCAGCGACCGCGCGGGGTACGCGTCCTTCGTCGAGGCCTGCACCGTGCTGTGCCGTTCCTGCGGCGGCGACGTCGACGGCCTGCGGGGGCTGCGATCCGTTCGGAGCGCGCGGGTCGGTCGATTGCGGCCGGGAGTGCGGGCGGGAACGGCGGACGCGCTCGTGACGATCGAGGTGGGGGACAATCACCGCGTGCTGGACGTTCAGTTGCGCGCCGACGGTCGGCGAGGTCTGCTGACGTCATGCTGGTTGTTGTGAGCGCGGTCGCGGATCGGGCCTGCGCCGGGCCGCACCGGATACCGGAGGAATAATCGCCGTTATGACACGGATCTACCTGCCCGCCACGGTGGCGACACTGCGCCGTCTGTACGAGGACGAGGCGGTCACGCCGAAGCAGGCGCACGCCGTCACCCCCGGCCTGCGTGAGTGGTACACCGAGGGCGATGAGGAGGACTTCGAGTACGTCGCGTTCACGAGGGCCGCTCAGGACGCGCTGTGGTTGTTGGCGGAGGCGCCGACCGATCAGCCCCGACGCGCGGTCATATCCGCCGATGTGGACGGACAGGTCTCAGCGGCCGGTGGGTATGTGTTGGGAGACAGCAAGGTCACATGGGACGCGCCGATTCCCCTGTCGTCCGTCGCGGCTGTCCATATTGATGGTTTGGACGCGGAGTCGGAGGTGGTGGCGGCCGTGAAGGCGTTGGTCGCCGCCGACGCGGGTGACGAGGACGCCCGGTTCGTCGTCGACGCGGCCGAGGATCACGAGCTCGAATGGTACGACCCGACCGAGCTGGCGGTCCTGCTGCAACTCTGACCATCGCCCGCTCGGCGCCGCCTGCCCGACGCGAGACGGCTCAGCCGTTCCGTTCACATTGGGTGCCCGGTGGCACTACTTGCTTGAAACCACAGCGTCTTTCGCCTCGCCGCGTTCTCCGAACCTCGGCGTGCGGGTGTCCCGTGGCTTGGTGGGGGCCACGCCATGCTTCGGTGGCCGTCAACGACCGCCGCGTCAGATCGGAGGTCGACCATCGGAGTGTTCGCCCAGGTGTCCGACGGTCGCCGTCGAGCAGGTGGGCGACCGGTCCACGGCTCGCTACAGAGACCCGTCCCGGGCGGCCGTGAGAGAGACCATCTCGCATGCCCGGGGGCGGCCACGTGGTGTCCCCGGTCAGGTGGAGTCGTGGGTCTTCGCGGTCGGTGAGGACTTCTTCCGTTGTTCCCCGACCGTGGTTTTGGTCTTGGCTTTGTTTCCGGGACCCTTGCCGCCCTTGGTGTTGACGGTCTTCGCGGCGGCGCCGCCCTTGGCGGTCCCGTTGCTCGGGGCCCGCTTGCCGTTCTTGCCGCCCTTGGAGTTCTTGCCCTTCGCCCCGCCGCCGTCGAGCAGGCCGAACGCCAGGATCGCGGTCGTCGCGCCGGTGAACAGCGCCGCGAGGCTTCCGTTCAGCTGGGCGTCTCCCGCCTGGCCAAGGTAGAGACTGTCGGCGAGCTGCGGTTGTCCCGCGTAGGACAGGAGCACGGCTCCGGCGATGCGCGTCGCGACTTCGCTCAGCAGCCACAGGATTCCCGGTAGGGCTCCGCCGAGCATGAAGCCGTACAGGCCCGTTCCGGCGTTGCGGCGCCGCAGATACAGGTAGGACGCGAGCCCCGCGAGCATTCCGGCGACGACCCCGCCGATGATGCCGATCCAGCGGAAGGTGTCGGGGGTGCGAACGAGCAGATCGAGCAGGTCCGTCATGAACCAGCCGCGCAGGAACAGGAACACCAGGAGGGCGGCCGTTCCGATCAGGCCGGCCGCGATGACCGCGCCCTTCGGCGGTGCGGCGAGTAGGCCACCGATCAGCCCGGAGATTCCCGCAACGCCCGCGACGATGATCGGGATCGCCCCGGCCCCGGCGAAGACGAGGTAGCCGCAGGTGGCCGCCGCCACGCCGAGCACGACACCGCCGACGGTCGCCGTCACCGGGCGGGGGAGCCCGGCGAGCGGTCCGCGCGCCCAGGACGCCGCCATCAGGCCGCACACCGCACCCGCGAACACGACGCCGATCACCATCGACGACAGCGAGATGATCAGCGGCACCACTCGCGAGGGGTCGGCCGTGACCGATTCACCGAGGAGGGTCCGCAGACCCATGAATGACACACTTAGTTGTAGAACGGCTACCAGGAGCAATACGATGGAGCCTGGGCCGTCCACCTCGGGCCGGGGGGTGGTTTTCGCTGCGTCCACGCACGTGAGGGTACGTGGTCTCACAGCGGCAGGATCTGCCGCATGAACGCGTCGACGTCGTGACAGCATGGCCGGAAGGAAGCATTGATGCGAAGGAGCATGCATGGACGCCTTGTTCACCACCCCTGAGCCCGTCAACGAGCCCATACGCGGCTACGCGCCCGGGAGCGCCGAACGGGACAGCCTGACCGCCAGGTTGAGCGAACTGGCCGCCACGCAGCATGAATTGACCATGACCATCGACGGTCGTGAGCGCGTTGGCAGTGGTGACCCGATCAACGTCGTCCAACCGCACAAGCACGCGCACGTGCTCGGCGTCGCCCGTAACGCCACCGACGCGGACGTCGCCGCCGCCGTCGCCGCCGCCAAGGCCGCCGCCCCCGCGTGGCGCGCTATGCCGTTCGCCGATCGTGCCGCGATCTTCCTGCGCGCCGCCGAACTGTTGGCCGGACCCTGGCGGGACACGCTCAACGCCGCGACGATGCTCGGTCAGTCGAAGACGATCCAGCAGGCCGAGATCGACGCCGCCTGCGAACTGATCGACTTCCTCCGGTTCAACGTGCACTTCGCCGAGATGCTGTTGGGCAAGCAGCCCAACTCCTCGCCCGGTGTGTGGAACCGGTTCGACCACCGCCCGCTCGAGGGCTTCGTCCTGGCGATCACGCCCTTCAACTTCTCCGCGATCGCCGGGAACCTGCCCGCGTCGCCGGCCCTGATGGGCAACACGGTCGTCTGGAAGCCCTCCCCGACGCAGCAGTTGGCCGCGCACTACACGATGCGCCTGTTCGAGGCGGCCGGAATGCCGCCGGGCGTCATCAACATGGTCACGGGCGACGGTCAGGCCGTGTCGTCGGTCGCGCTCGTCGATCCCGACCTGGCGGGCATCCACTTCACCGGTTCCACGGGCACGTTCCAGCACCTGTGGAAGAGCATCGGCCAGAACATCTCCGGCTACCGCACCTACCCGCGCATCGTCGGTGAGACGGGCGGCAAGGACTTCATCATCGCGCACTCGAGCGCCGACGCGGACGCCCTGCTGACGGGTCTCGTCCGTGGCGCTTTCGAGTACCAGGGCCAGAAGTGCTCGGCCGCGTCTCGCGCCTACATCCCGGCCTCGCTGTGGAACTCGGGCCTGAAGGACCGACTCGTCGCCACCACCGAGAGTTTGGCGTACGGCGACGTGACCGACCTCGCCAACTTCGGTGGAGCCGTCATCGACGACCGGGCGTTCGCGAAGCACACGGCGTTGTTCGACCGCCTCTCCACGGACGACCGGGCGACGGTCCTCGCCGGAGGCACCGCCGACGACAGCGTCGGTTACTTCGTTCGTCCGACCGTCGCGGTGTGCGACGATCCGGAGCACGAGCTGTTCACGACCGAGTACTTCGGACCGATCCTCGGTGTGCACGTCTTCGACGACGGCGACTTCGACAAGGTCGTCGCGCAGGCCGCGGACGCCGCGCCGTACGCGCTGACGGGCGCGTTGTTCGCGCGTGACCGCGACGTCATAGCCCAAGCGTCCGAGACGCTGCGGTTCTCGGCCGGGAATTACTACATCAACGACAAGCCGACGGGTGCCGTCGTCGGACAGCAGCCGTTCGGTGGCGCGCGGGCGTCCGGCACCAACGACAAGGCCGGTTCGTGGCAGAACCTCGTTCGGTGGATCTCCCCGCGCACGATCAAGGAGACCTTCGTGCCGCCGACGGACCACCTCTACCCGCACATGGGCTGACGGACCTCGACCGGTGGGGNCGGGAGCCGTTGTGGCTCCCGGCCCCACCGTTCGCCGGGTCTTCGGCGGGGTTCCCCGCATCGGCGAGCAGGGCCTCGAACGGCCCTCGCAAGGGGAATGCCGCCCCGCAGTGGCGTCCGCCATAGCGTCCTGGTGACGGTCGTTCGCGAGCGGGAGTAGCGTGGCAACGTGGCCAATGATCATGACGACCTCGACCCCCGTTTCGGCGAGCAGGGCGGGCAGCTGACCTACGGAACGTATCTGCGCGTGCCGCAACTGCTCGACCAGCAGCATCCGAAGTCCAAGCCCGAGGCACACGACGAGCTGCTGTTCATCGTGATCCACCAGTCGTACGAGCTGTGGTTCAAGCTCATGCTGCACGAGCTGACCGACGCCCGCGATCGGATGCTCGACGGCCAGACCTATCTGCCCCGAGTACGACTCAACCGCTGCAAGTCCATCCTCGACGTCCTCGTCAAACAGGTCGACGTCATCGACACGATGACCCCCCAGGACTTCCTGGCGTTCCGCGAGCGTCTCGCCCCGGCCTCGGGTTTCCAGTCCGTCCAGTTCCGAGAACTCGAGTTTCTGTCGGGACTGAAGGACCCCGGTTACCTGAACCGGTTCCGCGCGTTGACGGAGGACGAGCGCGATCGCCTGCGGGCTCGCCTCGACGAGCCGAGTCTGTGGGACGGGTATCTCGCGGTGCTCGGCGCGGTCGGCTTCGAGACCAACGACGCCGACTCCAGGCTCGCCGCGCTGCGCCAGGTCGCCGCGGATCGGGACAAGCACGGCGGCCTCTGGGACCTCGCCGAGGCGCTCATCGATCACGACCAGGCGTTGTCGCTCTGGCGCGCCCGGCACGTCCTCATGGCGGAACGACAGATCGGCACGAAGGTCGGCACCGGCGGCAGCGCCGGCGGTCGATACCTGAGGTCTCGTGTGGACCTTCGGTGCTATCCGGAACTGTGGGAGCTTCGTTCGATGCTGTGACCCGCCCCGGCTTCGTCCGGATCGAAAAGTCCATTGTGTAGAAAGTGGGGGTGGCGACACGCGTCGTCACCCCCACTTCGTCGTGGGTGTCGTCGATCGGACTCGCGTTGGTCCCGGTTTCGTGCCACCCTCGTCGCGACCATTGCCGCTGGTGGGACCGGCTTCCTAAGGTGGGCAACAGAACCGCATAGGGGAGCCCACCATGAACGACGTTCTTGCCGACCGCTACCGGATCGACTCCGAGATCGCCCGCGGAGCCGCCGGCACCGTTCACCGCGCCCATGACCTCATCACCGGTGAAGAGGTCGCCGTGAAGATCCTGCACGCCGACGCCGCCGCGGACGTGTCCGTCACGACCGCCTTTCTTGACGAGGCCGAGGTTCTCGCCGAACTCAACCACCCCGGCATCGTCCGTCCCCGGGACCTCATCGTCACCGGCAGTGTCATGGCCCTGGTCATGGATCTCGTCGACGGGGTCGACCTGCGCGGCCGGATCATCACCAGTGGACCATTGAGTCCCAAGCTCGCGGCCCGGATCACCGGTCAGGTCGCCCAGGCTCTGGCGGCGGTCCACGCGGCGGGCATCGTTCACGGCGATGTCAAGCCCGGCAACATTCTCGTACCCGCAGACGGTGGCGGCGTGCGTTTGGTCGACTTTGGAATCGCCCGTCGGATCGCGGATCCCGACGCTCCGACGCACGGAACTCCCGACTACACCGCGCCCGAGATCGTGGGCGGCCACCCGTCGAGCGCCAAGTCGGACGTCTACGGGCTCGGCCTGGTTCTGTTCGAGGCGCTATGCGGCCGAAACCCGTATCGGGGCGGCGGAATCGACGAGGTGCTCGCTCGTCATCGCGACAGCGTTCCGGTGCGTCCGAACGCGGTCCCGGTGGAACTGTGGAGCGTCATCGAGTCCTGCCTGAGCACCCGTCCCGAGACGCGTCCGGAACCCGTCGCGCTGGCCTCGATGTTGCGCGCCGTCGACGCGGTCCTGTCGGACGCGCCGAGCGACACTGTGAACGGACCGTTCGAGATGCGGCCGCGGACCGACGAACCCAACCCGAAGCCTCCCGCACCCCGCCCCGCGATCGCGACCACTGTGCTACCCACAGTGGCGGCTTCGACCAAGTCGAGCGAGAAGCGTACGATCGGTAACGGAGTGCTCGCTGGGGTCGCTGCGGGCATTGTGGTTCTGGCGGCCGCCGGTGTGTTGCTGTTCGGTCTGTCCTCGGGGGATTCGCCGCCCGCCGCCGAACCGCCTCTGGGGACTGAAGAGGCCACTGATGAAGCGAGTGACAACACCACTACCGATCCGTCCGCTTCGCCCTCCTCTGCGGACGGAACTGACGTCGACCCTGACGACAATTCCACGGAGGACAGTGAGACGGATACGGATCCGGGTGACGGAAGTGACCCCGGTGACGACGGTTCCGATATTCCCGGAGAAGATCTCATAGGTTCCGTTATGCCTGGTCGTTCTGGGTGAGGCTGACCGGTTTCGGAGTTAAAGTTCCATATGCTCCGGCCATTTCGGCTAGCGCCATTTCGACTGTTCGCCTGAGACAGTGGGCTGTGGATTATTTCGGAACACAATAGATACCCCGGGGTTGCGTCCTAACTGAAGGCATGGCATCCTTGTCGGCATGGCAGGAAAAGAACTCAACGCAACCGCAGCAGCCCTCTTGGGTCTGCTCCACGACGGATCGATGACCGGTGGACAACTGATGTCCGAGGCGACCAGGCGGCTTGGTCCGTTCTGGACGATGACTCGTAGTCAGGTGTACCGCGAGCTTCCCGCGCTGGCCGAGGTCGGCTTCGTTCGGGTCGGCAAGCCCGGCCCCCGCGCCAGCGTTCCGTACACGATCAGCGCTTCCGGCAAGCGCGCCTTCTCGAAGTGGATCAACGAGGAGAGCGGCATCGGACAGCTGCGTGACCCCGTCGCGCTGCGGACGGCCTTCGCGTCGCACATGACCGCGTCCGCTCTGTCTGATATGTACAAGGAAGCCATCGAGTACCACACCGAGGCGCTCAACGACGTCAAGGCGCGTGCGAAGGACCTCGCCGCCGACGACGCCGGTGCGGCGACCGCGATGGACTTCGCCGTCGGCTACCACAAGGCCGCTCTGGCCTGGCTGAAGTCGCGTCAGAAGTAGCATCGACCAATCACGTCGAAGGTGCGTCCGTGGCAGGCGGACGCACCTTTCTTTGTGTCGTGATCACCCACAGGCGTAAGCTGGGTAGTTGTGACCGGTAACGACTTCTCCGCGCAGTTGCGCGACCTGAACTCCACCCTTGAGACAGTGGCGGCGGTACTGGACCTCGACGCGCTCTCCCGTGAGCAGAAAGAGCTGGAGGCGGCCGCCGTGGCCCCCGATCTGTGGGACGACGTGGCGCACGCGCAGAAGGTGACGTCCCGGCTGTCCTACGTCCAGTCCGAGATCAATCGCGTCAAGACGCTGCGCACCCGTCTCGAGGACGCCCAAGTGCTGTGGGAGCTCGCCGACGCGGAGCAGGACCCGGCCGCGACGGAAGAGGCCAACAACGAACTGGCTTCGCTCACGAAGTCCATCGACGAGTTGGAAGTGCGCACGCTGCTGTCCGGCGAGTACGACTCCCGGGAGGCGGTCGTGTCGATCCGGTCGGGTGCGGGCGGTGCCGACTCGAGCGACTTCGCCGAACAGCTGATGCGCATGTACCTGCGTTGGGCGGAGCGACACGGCTACCCCAGCGAGGTCTACGACGTCTCCTACGCCGAGGAGGCGGGCATCAAGTCCGCGACCTTCGCCGTCAAGACGCCCTACGCGTACGGCACGCTCGCCGTCGAGCAGGGTACGCACCGGGTGGTGCGGATCAGCAAGTACGACAACCAGGGGCGCCGTCAGACCGCGTTCGCGGCCGTGGAGGTCGTGCCCGTCGTCGAACAGAACGACGAGATCGACATTCCCGACGACGAGATCCGCGTCGACGTCTACCGGTCCTCCGGGCCCGGTGGTCAGGGCGTCAACACGACCGACTCGGCCGTGCGAATCACGCACATGGCGTCGGGGATCGTCGTCTCCTGCCAGAACGAGCGCAGCCAGTTGCAGAACCGGGCCACCGCGATGGCGGTCCTCAAGGCGAAGCTGCTGGCGCGTCGACGCGACGAGGCACAGGCGAAGATCGACGAACTGAGGGGCTCCGTGACCGCGTCGTGGGGCGAGCAGATGCGGACCTACGTCCAACACCCGTACCAGATGGTGAAGGACCTGCGGACCGGCTGGGAGACGGCCAACATCTCCGCCGTCTACGACGGTGACATCGACGGATTGATCGAGGCGGGTATCCGGTGGCGCAAGCAGCAGGAGAACAAAAAGGACTCCGAACCCGTCGTCTGATCGGCGACCTTCGATTGACTAACGGTGGATCGCGGCCTCGCATGATCGAATGATTGCCGGGTGACGTTTGCCTTCCCGCAGGCCTGAATAGGGAGGGGGAGTGGCAAGCGCCTCAGGAACCGCGCGTAGACTCTCGCAGCGTGATTCGGCTCGAGCACGTGACGAAGCATTACACCCGTTCTAACCGCCCCTCCATCGAGGACATCAACGTGTCCATCGAGAAGGGTGAGTTCGTCTTTTTCATCGGACCGACCGGTGCCGGTAAATCGACGATCATCAAGCTGCTGCTGCGGGAGGTCGTGCCCGACAAGGGCAAGGTGTGGGTCAACAACAAGGAAGTCACGACCATGCGTCGTTGGAAGGTCCCCAACTTCCGACGCTCGCTGGGTTGCGTGTTCCAGGACTTCCGCCTGCTGCCCAACCGCACGGCCGCCGAGAACGTCGCCTTCGCACTGGAAGTAATCGGTAAACCCAAGACCGTGGCACGCCGCGTCGTGCCCGAGGTCATGGACCTCGTCGGCCTCGGCGGGAAAGAACACCGGTACCCGCATGAGCTGTCCGGTGGTGAGCAACAGCGGGTTGCGATCGCGCGCGCGTTCGTCAACCGGCCGTTGATCCTGCTCGCGGACGAGCCGACGGGAAACCTTGACCCTGACACCTCGATCGAGATCATGCGGCTGCTGGACCGGATCAACCGAACCGGCACGACGATCGTCATGGTCACGCACGACTCCAACATCGTCAACCAGATGCGTCGACGAGTCATCGAAATCGAGGGCGGTCACCTGGTTCGTGACCAGGCCCGCGGTGTGTACGGCTAACGGCGAAGGGTAACGAAGAATCAATGCGTGCCAAGTACGTATTCTCCGAGGTCCTGGTTGGCCTGTGGCGCAACATCAGCATGACGATCGCCATGATCATCACGATGGCCGTGTCGCTGTCGATGCTCGGCGCCGGCCTGCTGCTGTACTTCCAAGTCCAGGCGATGGAGGACTTCTATCAGGGCAAGCTCCAGGTCGTCCTGTTCATGGAGAAGGACATCGTCGATGACGACCCCGCGAAGGAACAGGTAGAGCAGACGCTCTCCGAGGACTCCGCCGTCGAATCGTTCGAGTACATCGACAAGGACGCCTCCTGGACTCGCTTCCAGGAGATGTTCTCCGAGGCTCAGGACATGGTCGACAGCGTTGACAAGGACCGCATCCCCGCGTCCTTCGGCATCAAGCTGAAGAACATGGAGGAGGCGGACGCCTTCATCGAGAAGTACGAGAAGATCGAGGGCGTTCAGAGCGGGATCAACCAGCGCGACGCGCTGGAACAGGTCTTCAGTCTCTTGAACGGTGTGCAGAAGCTCGCCTTGATCGTCGCGCTCGTGCAGGGCATCGCCGCCCTGATGCTGGTCGCCAACACGATCCAGGTCGCCGCCTACTCGAAGCGGCGCGAAGTGTCCATTATGAAGCTCGTTGGCGCGTCGAACTGGTTCGTTCAGGCACCGTTCGTGCTGGAGGCGATCTTCGCGGGTCTCATCGGCGCGATCCTGGCATTCCTCGCATTGGTTGCGGGCAAACAGTTCCTGGTTGAGGGAACCTTCAAGGAACTCTTCGACATCCTCACGGAGATGCGTTGGCGGACGGTCATGATCATGCTGCCGATCCTCGCGGGTATCGCCAGCGTCATCAGCGCTGTCACAGCGTGGCTTACGTTGCGGTTCCAGGTAAAGGTCTAGCGATCGCGTAATGTGGCCGGTCGGTCCGTGTAAACGACGGACATCACGACCAGTGCGGCGTACATTACCGACATGAGGACGACACTGTTGAGTACGGCGGCTTTGGCCGCCGTACTCATTCTTTCGGGAACAGCCGTCGCTGATCCGGTATCCAAACAGGACAAGATAAGTCGGGAACTGGCCGAAGCCGAGGCCACATTGGAAGGCGCGACCGAGGCCGCCAAGGAGGCCGGTCGCGAACTCACCCGGGTCGAGGGCGAACTCCCCGGGGCTCAGGACCGCGTCGCCACCGCGACCGGTCTCGTCGCGGCGGCGAAGGCCCTCGCGAACGCGGCCGAGGCCGCCGCCGAAGTGGCCCGCTCCGAACACGCCACGGCCGTCGACGTGTTCGACGGGGCCGAGGCGGACGTGACCGTCGCCCGTGACGAACTCACCAACATCGCCGTCCTCTCGTATCAGGGGGCACCGTTGCGGGGCTTCAACGGCGTCCTGAACGCCGATAACCCCTTCGACGCCGTCGAGAGCATGTCGTACGTCAAGAGCTTCCTACGCGAGCAATCCGAGGCCCTGGACACGGTCCTGATCCTCCGGCAGGACGCCAAGGTCGCCCAGAACGGCGCCGCCACCACCAAGGCCGCCGCGGAGGAGGCGGAACTCGCCGCCGCGACCGCCTTGGACGCGGCGGAAACGGAGCAGGAGAACGCCGAACGGGCCGAGTCGGAACTCGCCGACCTCATCGACTCGAAGGCCGCCGCCCTCGACACCGCGGAGACCGAGCGCGACGCCAGTCTCGCCCGATACGAGGAGGCGAAGGCCGCCAGCGAGCGCATCGCGGCGCAACTCCAGAACGTCGGGAACCAGAACTCCTCGTCCATGAACGCCTCCGAGGCCGGCTTCACCATGCCCGTCAACGGGTGGAAGTCGAGCGACTTCGGGAACCGGTACGACCCGTACTACCACGTGTGGCAACTGCATGCCGGAACCGACTTCGCGGCGGGCGGAGGGGAGGCGATTCGTGCCGTCGCGGCCGGGGAGGTCGTCCAGGCCGGCTGGAACGGCGGCTACGGCAACTACACCTGCATCTATCACCGCGACAACATCGCCACCTGTTACGCCCACCAGTCGTCCATCGGGGTGTCCGTCGGGCAGCGGGTCGGTCAGGGTGAGCAGATCGGTCAGGTCGGCACCACCGGCGCCTCGACCGGCAATCACCTTCACTTCGAAGTCCGGGTGAGCGGCAGTCCGGTCGAACCGCTGGACTGGTTGCCCGGCTGCCTGTGCTGACGGCGCAAAACCGGCTCGCAGTCGGCGGTCGTGCGCGGATAAGCTTGCCGGATGCCTAAGGACAGGGGCCAGAAGCTCATCACTTCCAACCGGAAGGCCCGCCACGACTACGAGATCCTCGACACGTACGAGGCTGGGCTCGTGCTGACGGGCACCGAGGTCAAATCGCTGCGGACCGGCCGCGCGTCGCTCGCCGACGCCTACGCCGACCTGAACAACGGGGAACTGCGGATCCACGGCATTCACATCGCCGAGTACAGCCACGGCAGCTGGACGAATCACTCGCCGCGACGGATCCGCAAGCTCCTGCTGCACCGAGCCGAGATCGACAAGCTGTCCGGGAAGCTCACCGAGCGCGGTCTCACCCTCATCCCGCTGTCCCTGTATTTCAAGGACGGCTGGGCGAAGGTCGAGATCGGCCTCGCGCGAGGCAAGAAGACCTACGACAAGCGTCAGACCCTGGCCAAACGTGACGCTGATCGCGAGGTCGAGCGCGCCGTTCAGCGCCGGGCGAAGGGTCTGCCGGACTGATTCACGGGCCGCGTCGATTGACCGCCAGATACTGGAATGCGCGACGCGGTGCCCGACGTTATGCTTACCGAGCACAACTTCATAGAGGGGCCGATCGGTTTCGACTCCGTACGTTGACGTAAGGGAAGCGGGTCGAGGAAGCCAACGTCGTCTCGTTAATCGTCGTTGGAAAACACAAGTGCGAAATCTGAACGCACCGACTTCGCTCTCGCTGCCTAAGCGAGTGTGAGTCTGCTGGCCCGGGAGCGCGTCCGTCCCGGAACGCCGGCATCATTTAGGACGCTCAGGCCTGAGTCCGGTCACGGGGCTCACGGCGACACCAAACAGTGACTGGAGCCCGTCACACTGACTTGTTCGCGTGATCAGTGGGGCTTGAGGAAAGGCACAGCGAACTGCACCCGGAGAAGCCTTACTGAACCGGCGGAGGACCCGGGTTCGATTCCCGGCGGCTCCACGAGATCAAGGGCGTCGTGTGCCTTCCTTCGGGAAGGCGCACNACGCCCTTCGTCGTGTCCGTCGAGCCGACGGGGTGCTTCTCCGCGACGTCCGACGACTTGAGCGTCATCGGCTTCGAGAAGGGTTGCGGGCCAACGGAAGTGGCCAAACGTCCGATGCGCACCCGGTATCTATCGAAGAGAGTGAATATAGCGAGATCAGGAGGCGTTGGCCGAGAGGACCTGTGATGAGTGAGAACCAGCCCAAGTACCACTTCGACAACAAGTT
The DNA here is from genome assembly GCF_965137155.1 of Stackebrandtia soli. Lineage (NCBI taxonomy): Bacteria > Bacillati > Actinomycetota > Actinomycetes > Glycomycetales > Glycomycetaceae > Stackebrandtia > Stackebrandtia soli. Next base: position 11,480 of record NZ_CBCRZX010000023.1, on the reverse strand, counting down.
CGACAAGGTCGGCGCGTTGTATCAAGGCGAGAACAGGGTCGACCATGTGACGATCGACATGGGGGACGGTTCCACGTCCGAGTTCGCGCGCTCGGTGGCCGCCCTGATCCGCGAGCTCGAGGGCCGGACCGAACGCGGTGCCGACGCGGACGAGGCGATCTCCGAGCTCGTCGCGGCCAACACGGCGGTCGGCGAGGGCGACGTCAAGACGGCCCGGGAACGCGTCGTCGGACTGTTGAGCGTGATCGCGCCCGCCCTCGGAATCAGCTCCTCCGTCACCGCCCTGTTGAGCCAACTGGGGAGCTGACGGCATGGTCGGCTTCCACAACCAGAGCAACTACGTCGGGGCGCTGTTCCAGGGATCGATCCGCATCGACGTGGTGCGGGCGATCGGGGGCGGCCCGAACGGGAAACAGTGCCCCAATCCGCTGTGCGGCCATGCGCCGATGCATCGGGCCGAAATGGTGTGGCAGCAGCAGTCTCGCGGCTTCGGGCGAAGCAACCTTCTCGGTCTGGCGTGCGCACCACCGGCGGAGCCGCTGCCGTCGACGAAACGCCGAATCCCGCAGCGCGTCCTCGTGGTGGCCGCCGTCTTCGTCGCGGCCGGTTGGGCGCTGCTGATGACCGGGAGGGCCCCGCCCGGCGATTATCTGTGCGGGCTCGTGCTCGTTCCCTTGATCGTGCTCTACGCGCATATGCGGGGTCGCGACGCCGACATCGACGCCCGGGCCGCGCAGCTCTACCACCACTACCTCCATGTGTGGCGGCATCGGTGGACGTGTGTGCCGTGCGGGACGAACGTGATCGAACTTCCCATCGTCCCGGCACAACTCCTGAGTGGTGGGCCTCAGCCGCCGCCTGGCCTTGAGTTGACGACGCTCACCGCGAGCGAACTCGACGCGCTTCGACCTCGTGATGCTCGACCGTCACCGGACGCCGTTCCGGCATCCACGTCGGAACCGCCGACACTCGACCCGGGTGGTCCCGTGGCGTTGACACCGCCTGTCCCACCGCCCAAGGAGACCGACCCTCCGAACCCGGGTGGTGTGCCGACGGCGTGACGGATCCGTTGTGGCCGGTCGAGTCGAAGCCGACTTCGGGGCGACCGATACTGTGACGGATATGGATGTGCGGATCCGGTCCTCGGGGAGGACCGAACCACCCGAGGCGACCATGACCACGCGGACCGTGTGCGTCGGGCCATCCCGGGAGGCGAGGTCTCTGTGGACTGACATCGCCCAGGGTGCGGACGCGGGGGCCGCGCGCGAGCGCCGCCGTCCCGTAGCCGCACGGATGGTGACACAGTGGCCGGACGGATCCCGTCGGGCTGTCGCGACGACCGTGTGGCCGTCCGTTTCCTTCGGGCGGCCACTCGCCGTCGAGACCGCCGCTCGCACCGATGTAGAGGCGCGCAAGGGCAACGCGATCGTCATAGACCACACTGGATGGAATGGTGAGACCGTCCGCGTCGGCGACGGAAACCAGGACGAGTGGACGAGCGGGCTCGGTCGCCTACGGGTGTCCCATCTCGATGAATGCATCGCGGGCGCGGTCCCGACGGAGGCCTGCCGATCGGCGCTCCGGGGCTCGTTCGCTTCGACACCGATCTGGGTTCGGAGTGGGGCACACCGTGGGCCGAGGGTCGACGCATCGGCGACAGGACGGAGTTCGGCGAATCCGGACGGCTCGCGTTCGACGGCATCGGCACAGGTCGATTGCCAAGGAACGCGTGGGAGTCGACTCCATATGTTTACTGAGGACGGTTCATGGTACGGACGGAGCCGGGGCGAGTTCGCCGATGGCACGAGGAAAACGGGGTCATGATGCCACTTGACCGGGAGTTGGTGCGGGTCCTCGTCGACCTGTTGCTCTTCTTGGAACTGAACGAGGACGAGACGGTGAGCCCGGCGGCCGCGGCGGGTTGTCTCGACGACGTCGCCGCGGCCTTCGACGAACTCGGCGAATCCGACCGGGCCGCGTTGGCGACGCTGTTCACACAGGTCGCGGGCGAACGCGCGATCGAGTCGGTGGGAAAGGTGCATCGATTGGCCGGGGTGCTCGGCCTCAGCGGAATCTAGGGCGCGGACGGGAGTTCCCGCTGCGAGCCTTCCAGGTGGCGCCTCAGGGCGTTCGCGGCGTTCTCGCACCGTGCTTTCGGCGAGTCCAGAGGCGTCGACCGGCGGTGTACGTCGAGCACTTCCGCCTCGCGAACGCGTGCGCCTGAAACCCCGCTGACAACGAAGGAGAAGTTCCACACGCACTAGGCCGCTCGCCGATCCTGAACGTCCGTTCAGTCGGTACCGTTAGTGCGACCGTGTCGGCGGTGACGCCGTTTCCCGGTGCCGGGTCGTCGTGACGAATTCCGGTCGTTCGTCGTGCGTCGGTGCCCCCGACTCGCGCGGGTGAGCCGAATCCGTCGCACGCCACCGGTGAGCATCCATCGATCATTCTCTCCAGGAGCCGTGCCATGAGCAACGACAAAGCGACCCCCGAGACCACCGACGCCGCCGAGAAGGCCGTCGAGACCGAGGACAAGCCCGCCACCGAGGAAACCACTGAGACGGACGCCGCGCCCGTCGAGGCCGAGCCGGCCGCCGCCGAGACCGAATCCACCGAAGACGAGTCCAAGGACGAGGCTGAAGAGTCCAAGGACGAGTCCGACGAGGATGATGACGAGGCCGAGGAAGACGACGACGAGGACGACGAGTCTTCGTCCTCCTCCTCTTCCTCCTCGTCGTCGTCTTCTGACGGCAGCGAGGGTGGCGACGACGAGGACGAGGACGAGGACGCGCACGGAGAAGAGCGCGAGTCCGGTTCCTCCGAAGGCGAGGACGAGTCCGCTGACAAGGACAAGCCCGCCGACGAGGACTCCGCCAAAAGTTGAGTCCGACGGTTAGTGCACGGGCGGCGGCGACGCCGCCCGGCCACGTCGAGGGCTCCGGCTCGCGGCCCGGTGACGTGGTGGGGGGCTATCGCGTCGACGCGGTGCTCAAGGTGCGCGGTTGTGCCGCCGTGTATCGAGCGACCGGGGGCGTCGAGTTCGCGGGGGAGGGAACCTCGGCGGCGGGTGGCGTCGTGGCGGTGAAGACGCTGTGTCTGGCGGCTCCGCAATCGGCGCGGCGGCGGGCCGACAACGAGTCGAGCGTGCTGCGGTCGTTGGCGGGTCTGTCCTGCGTTCCGAGTGTCGTGTCATCGGGGGTCGATGGGGCGCAACGGTTCCTCGCGATCGAATGGCGGCCGGGGCGGTCGCTCAGGAGCGTTTCGCGTGCCTGCGCGGACGGGGGATGGGACGCCGTCGACGCCGCGTTCCGGTCCGTGGCGTTGCCGGTCGTTCGTTCGGTCGGGCGCCTGCACGAGCGCGGCGTCGCGCACGGCGATCTCAGTCGGGTCAATCTCGTCGTGACCGATGCCGGTGATGTATCCATTCTCGACTTCGAGAGTTCTGTTCGACTTGGCGAACCGGCGACGGGGCGCCTGCGCCGTAAGACGACCTGGGCATACGCACCGCCGGAGTTCGCGCGGGAGAGGGACGGCATCGCGCCGTCCATCGAAGCCGACCAGTACGCCCTCGCGGCGATCCTATATAGACAGTTGACGCGTCGGCGTCATCGTCCTCGCCCGACGGAGGGCGTAGTCGCGGACGATCTGGCGGTTCTCGATGTGCCTTCTCGCCCGATTCCCGCCCGGATCTTGCGGCGGTATCCACTGCTGGACGCGGTGTTCGCGCGGGCCCTCGCCCGTCGGTCGGTCGATCGTTTCCCGTCGATGGACGCGTTCGCCGATGCCTTGGCGCACGCGCTGGGCGGCGAATAGCGCTACCGGGGCACCCTGGAGTCCGATTTGTCCTCCACGCGTCGTCGCGCGTCGAATGCCGTTGTGTCCGAACGCTTCTCGGTTGGCACCGGATCTCGGTGTCATTGCGGCGACGTGATCGTTGATCGCCTTTCGTGTGGGGCCGAACTGAACAAGACAATCTCCGTGACCACAAGAGTGCGTGTGGCTGCGTTCACGGAGAGCATCTATTGTCATGTGGTCCGAAGTGATCCATGCATGGATGTGAATGTTCCTCAAAGGAGATGGACGTGCCCCCCACTAACAACTCTGGACTGTCCCGCCGAAATGTCTTCGCCATCGGTGGCGCATCGCTGTTCGCGTTGACGCTCACGGCATGCGGCGACGGCAGCGCAGCCGACGGGTATCCGAGCAAGACCCTCCAGATCATGGCGCCGGCCGGCGCCGGCGGCGGCTGGGACTCCACCGCCCGCGCGATCCAAGAGGTGCTCGCGTCGTCGAAACTCGTCAAGAGCACCGTCGAGGTGTACAACGTGGAGGGAGCCGCCGGAACGCTCGGTCTCGCCCAGCTCGCGACGAAGCACCAGGGCGACGCGCACCAGCTGATGGTGACCGGCCTCGTCATGGTCGGCGGCATCGTCACCAACAAGGCCGAGATCACCCTCGAGCGCACCAGCCCGATCGCGATCCTCACGGCGGAGCAGGAAGTCGTCGTGGTCCCGAGCGACTCGAAGTACGAGACGCTGGCGGACCTCATGGAGGACGCGAAGAAGGCGCCCGAATCGATCAACTGGGGCGGTGGTTCCGCAGGCGGAACCGACCAGATCCTGGTCGGAATGCTGGCCAAGGCGGCCGGGGCCGACCCGGCCGCGATGAAGTACATCCCCTACTCCGGTGGCGGCGAATCGAAGGCCGCCCTGCTCTCGGGCGACCTGACGGCGGCCGTCTCAGGTGTCAGCGAGTACGCCGAGCTTGTGGCCTCCGGTGACCTGCGAGTGCTCGCGGTCTCCGGGGCCGAGGGCGTCGACGCCGGTGACGGCAAGCCCGCTCCGACTATCAAGGAGGCGGGCTTCGAAGTCGAGCTGATGAACTGGCGGGGGATCGTCGCGCCTCCCGGGATCAGCGAGGACGAGAAGACGGCCATCACCGAGCTGTTCGACAAGATGCACGACAGCGAGGAGTGGAAGGCGCTTTGCGAGAAGCAGGGCTGGGACGACTTCTACCGGAGCGGTTCCGACGCCGTCGACTACTTCGCGTCGGAGACCGAGCGCATCAACCCGATCCTGACCGATCTCGGGCTGGCCGAGTAAATGTCCACATCGTCACGTGACGGCTCGGCCGCCCGTGATGACGCCCCCACCGGCGCGCGCCGTGCGCCGGTGGGGCCCCGTGTCCTCGGGGGCGTCATCTTCGCGATCGGCGTATTCCTACTGGTGGAGGCGTTTCAGGAGCTCGGGGACGACGAGCTGACGCCCACCGGTCCGCGTTTCGCGCCCGTCGTCATCAGTCTCATGTGGGTCGTGTTCTCCGGCCTGTACTTCGCGCGCCAACTGTTTCGGCCCGGCGTGGACTATCCCGACCCGGGTGCCGTCGAAGCGGGGGCGGTCGACTCCGACGCGTCGAAGTCCACGGTCGACGACGGTGATGACTCCACAGTCGATTATGTCGATCACGCGGCGCGAGCGGAGACGGTGTCCTGGCGGCAACCCGCCCTGCTCACGGTCATGCTCGTCGCCTACGCGGTCGCGCTCGATCCCGTGGGATTCGTCATCTCCAGCGCGCTCTTCTTCTTCGGCGCCGCCTGGGTGCTCGGCAGCAAGAACCTCCTCCGGGAGGCGATCATCGCCGTCATCCTCGCCGTCGTCGTCTACTTCGGTATGACGGCCGGACTCGACGTCAGTCTGCCCTCCGGAGTGCTGCCGATATGAACGTCCTCAATGAACTCATGACCGGCTTCGCGACGGTTCTCAGTCCCGAGAACCTGTTGTTCGCAGCCCTCGGCGTCACGCTCGGCACCTTCGTCGGTGTGCTTCCCGGTATCGGTCCTGCCCTCACGATCGCGCTCCTGCTGCCGATCACGTACAGCATGGACTCGCCGACCGGCGCGTTCATCATGTTCGCGGGCATCTACTACGGAGCCATGTACGGCGGCTCGACGACGTCCATTCTGCTCAACACACCGGGCGAGTCGGCCTCGGTCGCGGCGGCGATCGAAGGCCATCAGATGGCGAGACGCGGGCGGGCCAGATCCGCGCTCGCGACGGCCGCCATCGGCTCGTTCGTCGCCGGTACACTCTCGACGATCGGCCTGACGCTGTTCGCCGTGCCGATCGCGAGCCTCGCCGTGACCTTCCAGGCCAGCGACTACTTCGCGCTGGCGGTCCTGGCGATGGTGTCCGTGACGGCGCTCGTCGGTCGATCGCTCATTCGCGGAGCGATGTCGTTGACGCTCGGGCTGTTCATCGGCGTCGTGGGGCTCGACGGGTTGACGGCGCAGTCCCGATTCACCTTCGGGATGCTCGATCTGTACGAGGGCATCGACATGACGCTCGTCATCGTCGGGCTATTCGCGATCGGCGAGGCGCTGCACATCTCCGCCCGGCTCAACTGGTTGCCCGCGACGATCGCCCCGCTCGGCGGCACCCGCGGTCGCTGGATGACCCGGCAGGACTGGTCCCGGTCGTGGCGGCCATGGCTGCGCGGAACCGCCGTCGGTTTTCCCTTCGGCGCGCTGCCCGCGGGTGGCGCGGACATTCCGACCTTCCTGTCCTACACCTACGAGAAGCACCGTTCCAAGCACCGCAAGGAGTTCGGCAAGGGCGCGATCGAAGGCGTCGCCGGTCCCGAGGCCGCCAACAACGCCGCGTTCTCCGGCGTGCTCATTCCACTGTTGACGCTCGGCATTCCGACCTCGGCCACGGCCGCGGTGATGCTGGCGTCGTTCAAGGTGTTCGACGTGCAGCCGGGGCCGCAGCTGTTCGAGACGTCCGCCGGTCTCGTGTGGGCGCTCATCGCGTCCCTGTACATCGGCAACGTCATGCTCCTGGTGTTGAACCTGCCGTTGATCCGTGTGTGGATCCAGGTGCTGAAGATCCCGCGACCGTCGCTCTACGCCGGAATCATGGTCTTCGCGACCCTCGGCGTGTACGCGGTGTCGGGCAGCATGTTCCAGGTCCTGCTGGCGTACTTCGTCGGTGTGCTCGGATTCTTCATGCGGATGTACGACTTCCCGATCGCGCCGGTGATCCTCGGGGTCATCCTCGGTCCGATGATGGAGCTCCAGTTCCGGCGCACCATGACGATCGGCAACGACGATCTGTCGGTCTTCTTCACGCGCCCGTTGACGGCGACGTTGTTGGCCCTGGCCGTCGTCTCGCTGATCCTGCCCTATCTGCCGCGCATCATCGCGCGCATGCGTGGGCGCACGGCGAAACGGCTCGTCTTCTCCGAGGACGACTGAGCACCCGAACGCGCCCGCCTTCCTCGGCGGGCGCGTTCCGCGGGAATGCCACCGGTACTTGCGCACGGGCCGACCGGTCGAGCCGTACCGCAACCACACTTGAGCCTTCCGGTCGGGCAGATAGACGTCGAGCAATGGCTGGCCGATGGAGCACTACGCCTGGACCGACGCTTATCCGTCGGGTGACGAGTTCGCGGTCTTCATCGACCGCGCCGGCGCGCAAACGACGAGTGTTCTCGCCGAGCTCGGTCTACAGTGACGTCGATCGGCGACATCGAGGGAGGGGAAGGCCGTGGCTGCTCCGACGAGGTACCAGCGATCACGCCGTAAGGGGCACCACGTACCGGCGGGCGTCACGTACGTCGGACGCCCGACGAAGTGGGCCAACCCCTTCGGAAAGCAGGAGCTTCGTCCGCGCTTCGGGGACGGTTGGCGGGAGGAGGCGGGTCGGCGCTTCCATCGCATGATCGCGGAGCGCCGCGCGGGCGATCCCTCGGAACGCGGATCCGCGTATCCCTCAGATGAGGAGATACGCGCGGAGCTCGTCGGTCTGGACCTGTCGTGCTGGTGCCCGATTCCGAAGAAGGGAGAACCGGACTGGTGCCACGCGGCGGCGTTGATCTCGATCGCCAACGACATCGACGACCCGACGCTGCGCTGAGCGTTCCCACGTCCAGCCTGGGCGTCTCGTCGCCTTGGGGTGTCCGCCGCCACCGGGGCGCCCTCGGATGCCGGGAGTCGCGCGCTCAGGGTGCCATAATCTGCGCGTGCAGGGACTGGAGATCATCGGAGCGGCGTTCGTGACGCTGTTCGTCATCATGGACCCGCCGGGGATCGTTCCGATCTTCCTGGCGCTCACCGGCGCGATGGACCCGAAGGAACGCAATCGGGCCGCGCTTCAGGCGACGGTTCTTTCGCTCGGCGTCATCGCGCTGTTCGCCGTCGCCGGGCAGCAGATCATCCACTACCTCGGAATCGACGTGCCCGCGTTGCAGGGGGCCGGCGGGTTGTTGCTCCTGTTGGTCGCGCTCGAACTTCTGACGGGCAAGGCGGACGACCCCACTCAACAGTCCACATCGAACATCGCCCTGGTTCCGCTGGGGACGCCGTTGCTCGCGGGGCCGGGTGCCATCGTCGCGGTGATCCTGTTCGTGCAGGAAGCCGACACGGCGGGCGGCTATCTGGCCGTCGCGGGGGCGATCGTCGGGGTTCACCTCGTCATCTACGCGGTGATGCGGTACTCGTCGGGGATCGTTCGGGTCATCAAGCGAGGCGGGATCGAGGTGCTAACCCGCATCGCCGGTCTGTTGCTTGCCGCGATCGCCGTCCAGCTCATCGCCGACGCCATCATCGGGTACGTCGATCACTACCTCAACGGGTGATCGACGGTGGATGACCGCGACGTTGCCGTCGAGGTCGATCTCGTCGAGCGGCTGACCGCTGGCCACGTCGATACGAGCGTTGAACTGCTCCTCGACCAGCTCGGTCTGCTTGCGCTTCGACGGGACGAAGATCGCCTCGATCTCGGCCAGACCGGCGGACATGCCGCCAACACTGGAATCGGCGTCATCTCCGCCTCGTAGCCACCGCAACAAACCCATTCGACACACTCCTTCGCCCCGATAGTAGAGGCAGGCAAAGCCCGACGGCAAACGCGCGGGCGCGGTCGTGGGGCCGAGACAGGCGTGCCTCGACCCCACGACGCCCATTGACATGGGGATATCTCACTCACGGCGCCCCGGCCGGGGCGCGGACCTATAGGGCGGCGGCGATCCGGTCGCCGATGCCCTTGTCGACGTTGCGCCAGTACTCGAGAGCCCGGGACAGGACCGGTTCGGTCACCCCGGACGACAGCGCGCCCACGACGTTGCCGACGAGCCGCTCACGCGCGGCGTCGTCGAGGACCTGACGGACGAGCGTGCCCGGCTGTCCCCAGTCGTCGTCCTCGCTGTGCAGCGAGTACGCCGCGCGCACCATCTCGCCGTCGGCGTGCCAGCCCGGCTCGGCGCCCGCCGCCTCGTCGACGGCCGGACCGCCGACGGAGTTGGGCGAGTACACCGGCTGGCCGGGGGAGAACTGGTACCGCATCGCGCCGTCGAAGGTGTACGAGTTCACCTCCGTCTTCGGCTGGTTCACCGGCAACTGGAGGTAGTTCGGGCCGATTCGGTACCGGTGGGTGTCCGCGTACGCGAACATCCGACCGAGCAGCATCTTGTCCGGTGAGATGCCGATGCCCGGGACGAGCGCGCTCGGCTCGAACGCGGCCTGCTCGATCTGCGCGAAGAAGTTCTGCGGGTTCCGGTTGAGCCGAAGGGTGCCGACCTTGATCAGCGGGAAGTCCCCGTGCGGCCAGACCTTCGTCAGATCGAACGGGTTGAACCGGTATCCGGCCGCCGTCTCGTACGGCATCACCTGGACGTACAGCGTCCACGACGGGAATTGCCCGTCGGCGATGTGCGTGAACAGGTCGCGGCGGTGGAAGTCCAGGTCGCTCGCGGAGACCGCGGCGGCCTCGTCGGCGGTGAAGGACTCGATGCCCTGGTCGGTCTTGAAGTGGTACTTGACCCAGAACTTCTCACCCGCGGCATTGACCCACATGTAGGTGTGCGATCCGAACCCATCCATGTTGCGCCAGGACTTCGGCGTGCCCCGGTCACCGAACAGCCAGGTCACCTGGTGCGCCGACTCGGGGTTGAGCGTCCAAAAGTCCCATTGCATGTTGTTGTCGCGCAGGCCGGAGTCCGGCAGGCGCTTCTGCGACCGGATGAAGTGGGGGAATTTCATCGGGTCGCGAATGAAGAAGACCGGCGTGTTGTTGCCAACGAGGTCGTAGTTGCCTTCACTTGTATAGAACTTCAACGCGAATCCGCGCGGGTCGCGGGCCGTGTCAGCGGACCCCTGCTCCCCGGCGACAGTGGAGAATCGGGCAAGGGTTTCGGTCTTCGTTCCCTTGGCGAACAGCGCCGCCTTGGTGTACTGGCTGACGTCTTCGGTGGCGATGAACTCGCCGAACGCGCCGCCACCCTTGGCGTGGACGTTGCGCTCGGGAATGCGCTCACGGTTGAAATGCGCCATCTGCGCGATGAAGTGGTGGTCGTGCAGCAGAAGCGGACCGTCCGCTCCGACGGACAGGGTGAACGCGTCGCTCGGCGCGGGCGCACCCGTTTCGCTGGTCGAGGTGGGAATCGTGTTGTCGGCCATGAGCCGGCCTCCTCGTTGCGATGTTGTGACTGAGTATCGATCTATGAATCGGTCTGGCAGCTGGGGCACACGCCCCAGTAGGTCACCTCGGCCTCGTCGATCGCGAAACCATGGGACTGCGCGGCTTGCAGGCAGGGCACGTCGCCGACTGCGCAATCGACGTCTTCCACCGCGCCACATTTCCTGCACACCACGTGGTGGTGATTATCGCCCGCACGGGCTTCGAAACGGGCGTGACTGCCCGAAACCTCGAGCTTGCGGGCGAGGCCGTACTCGTCGAGCATCGTCAAGACGTTGTAGACGGCCTGAGTGGACAATGATCCGACGCGCTCGCGGGCGCGCTTCACTATGTCGTCGACGGTGGGGTGACCACCCTCGTCGAGTACGTCCAACACCGCGAGACGCTGCCGCGTCACCCGCAGGCCGTGCCTTCGCAGTCGTTGTTCGGAATCCACCCGACCAACACAACCATGTTTTTTGGAATGAGTCAAGAAAGTAGCCGAGGGAATCGGGTGAGTCGCCGCACGGTCGCCGGATCGACACCGATACTGGTGGGGCGTACTTAGGCTAGCCTTCCTATAGGGTTCAATATGTCCATGAATGAGATCCTTGGCCTGCCGGCCCACCCGTTGATCATCCATCTGCCCGTGGTGCTGGTACCGACGTTCGTGCTCATGCTGGCCCTGTACGTGTGCGTCCCCCCGTTGCGTCGCCGCATCGGCTGGGTCGTCATGCTGCTGTCGGTCGTCGCTCCCCTTGCGACGGTGGCGGGTTGGTGGAGCGGCCACAACTTCTACGACCAGCACGTCGACATGATCGCCGGTGCGGGCGCCGACACGTCCATCTTCAAGAACATGCTCGCCGATCACCTCGCCTACGGTGACATCCTCGTCTGGATCGTCCCCCCGATGGCGCCCGTGGTGTGGCTGTTCGGGGCCCTGGAGCGTGGACGTCGGACGGCGGCCGAGCGCGCCGCCGCGAACGCCCCGACCCCCNGCGCCGAAGGCGACGCCCCCCCACCGCCACC
>NZ_CBCRZX010000022.1:35359-77255 GCF_965137155.1 Stackebrandtia soli | reverse complement strand
GTTCTTAGGGGAGGTTTGCGGGTGATCCCCGATGGCGGGGGTGGTGGGTTCGAGCGACGATCGAATCACGTATTCACGGTTACCGGAGGGGAGCAGCCGATATGACACGTTTGAGAAGGCCGCGTTCGGGTCGCATGATCGCCGGGGTTTGTGCCGGCGTGGCGAATCATTTCGACATCAGCGCGACGAAGGTGCGGGTGGTGTTCTTGTTGTCCTGTCTGTTGCCGGGGCCGCAGGTCGTCGCGTATCTGGCGTTGTGGATTTTGATGCCGAGGGAGGAGCGCTTCACGGCGGCGTACGCGCCGTGAGCGTCTCGGCGGCTTGGTGGTCGCCGGTGGACGGTTCCCGCGATGTTGTACGCGGGGGCCGTGTTCGGCGGGGTGGTCGGTTTCACGTCCGTGACGTGATGACGTGGCGGGTGTCCGCTGGGACGATGAGTCATGGACACTTCGACGTCGTACCAGCGGTTCGCGGACATCGAGGTGCGTGGCAAGTCGCCCACGTGGGCGATGATCTGTTCGGGGATCGCCGCTGACGGTGATGTCATCGCGCGGGTGGACGCGCTTCCGGCGCCGAAGCGACAGCCGAATCTTCTGCTCGCGGCGGCTCGATATCTGGGTTTGCCGATCGAGGACTATCCGTCGTTTCGTCGCGTTCTTCTTGATCGGTGGGACGAGGTTCGTGCAGTGATGTCGGCGCGTTCCACTCAGACGAACGAGGCTGGTCGTTGTGCCGTTTTGCTGCCGCTGTTGGCGGGGTTGCCGGGCCCGCTCGCGTTGATCGAGGTCGGTGCGTCGGCGGGTCTGTGTCTTCAGCCGGATCGGTACCGGTACCGGTATGACGACGGGGTGGTGTTGGGCGACGCGGGGCCGATTCTCGACTGTGCGACGGCCGGTCCGGTTCCGTTGCCGTCTCGTCGTCCGGAGGTCGTGTGGCGGGCGGGTCTGGATCTGTGTCCTCTCGATGTGACCGACGCCGACGATGTTCGCTGGTTGGAGAGTCTGATCTGGCCGGGGCAACCGCACCGTCTCGACCGGCTGCGTTCTGCGATCGAGGTGACTCGCGCGGACCCGCCGACTCTTGTTCGTGGTGATCTCACGACCGATCTCGACGCCCTCATTGCCACGGCTCCGGTCGATGCGACCGTCGTCGTGTTCCACAGCGCCGTTCTTTGTTATCTGCCGGTCGATGGGCGTGACGCGTTCGTGTCGACGATGACTGGGCATCCTCGGGTGCGGTGGATCAGCAATGAGGCGCCGGGTGTTTTCCCGGCCGTTGACGCCCGCGTGCCCGTTGTCGACCATCCGGGTGGCTTCACGATCGCTCTCGACGGTGAACCTGTCGCCGCCGCCGATCCGCACGGTGCGTGGTTGCGGTGGTTCGAGCGGTGACGTTGACGACGCGCTCTCCTGGCGACCCTCGGGGCGGGTAGCCTCGTCCGGTGCGTTTTCAACCGGGACAGACCGCCCTGCGGCGGTATATCAAAGGTGACGGCCGTATCGGCTTGGTTCACAGTGGTCGCGTCGTCGCCGACGACGAGAACGGCCTGTTGACGTGGGTCGGTGGTGGCTCGGGCGTCGCCGATCGGGTGACGCTGGCGGGGGAACCGACTCGCAAGATGCCGTTCGAGGAGCAGCTGCACACCGCGACGACCTTGCGGGCGACGTATTGGCACGGCCAGGGCGTCCTTCAGTTGACGCCGGTCGCGACCGCGCATTCGGTGTGGTGGTTCTTCGCCGACGACATGTCCTTCCGTGGCTGGTACGTCAACCTCGAACTGCCGGAGCGCCGCTGGGACGGCGGAGTCGACACCGTCGACCAGGCTCTCGACGTGTGGATCGGCGCCGATGGGTCGTGGCAGTGGAAGGATGAGGACGAGTTCGCCGAGCGCACCGGTCATCCGCTGTATTGGGATGAGGAGACGGCTGCGGGGGTGCGGGCCGAGGGTGAGGCGATGATCCGACTGGCCGAAGCGGGCGCGTATCCGTTCGATGGGACGTGGTGTGATTTCCGTCCGGGGCCCGATTGGGAGCCGACGCCGTTGCCGTGGTGGTGGGATCGGCCGCCGGCGGGTGACGCCCCCACCCGTGTCGACCATATAGGACGATAGGGGTCGTCGGTTGCGGCAGTGTCGTGGCGCTGGTGTGGTCGGACCGACGGTGAAGTGCAGCGGTGTGTGGCGAACGTTCCTCCATAATCGACTCGCCGTGTCCGTTGCCGGCCGCGGTTGATGAACGAGCCGCCGAGCCGATCGTTGTCGACCGCCCGGTGTTCGTGCGTCGCGCCGACGGGCTACTGGCGTGCGGCCCACCAGGTGGCGAGTGACGTCGGCACGACCGGTAGAAAACCGATGATCCAGTGGCCGACGGTCGGCGGGTCGGGCAGGACCCACGCCGACAGCGCCGCGCCGATCCCGGCGGCGACGGTGAGACCGACTATCACGGCGATCTCGATGCGTCCGTATCGGCGGTCGTACACCTTCGCGACGGCGGCGATTCCCAGGAGGAGCGCGCAGGTCACGCCGAGGAGGATCAGGTCCCACGCGTCGAGGAAGGCGGGGAACAGCGCGCGGCCGAGGATGACGGTGCAGGCGAACGCGGTCACGATCCACCAGCCCGCGATCCGCCACAGGTCCGCGCGGCGGACGGTGTCGGCGAAGGTGTCGGCCCGTCGCAGGGTGGCCTCGGGTGAGAGGGGCTGTGGTTCCGTCATGTCGATTCCCTTGTGTTCGCGAAAGGCCACGTGAATCGTGTTCAGGTGGACCGGGCCCGGTCACGGTACCCGGTCGTGAAGTGTTGTGGCCCAAGCGATGGTGTGGTCGTCAGCCGGTGACCGCCAGCGCGAACGGGTAGACCGACGTCGCGCCCGCTCGGCGTAGTGTCGCGGCGGCGGTCGTCATGGTCCAGCCGGAGTCGTAGAGGTCGTCGACGAGGAGCACCCGCGCTCCGGTGACGTCGGTGTCGACGGCGAAGGTGTCGACGACCTCGCGCAGTCGCTGTGCGCTGTTGGTGCCGTCGGGGCGCCGCCGTGTGGGGTCGCCGATACGACGGAGGATCCCGGCGTCGGTCATGCGGCCGGTCGCGGCGATGCGGGTGGCGAGGCCGTTGACGAGCGCTCCGCGGGTTCGTGAGCCCATCGAGATCACGGTGTCGGGGCGTTCGTTCCAGTCCCAACCGGCGAGGACCTGCACGATCGCGGCGTACATGGCGTCGCTGACGGGTTCCGCGCCGTCGATGACTCCGCGCAGTGGGCCGCCCCAGCCGATGTCGCTGAGGCGTCCGAGGGCGCGGCCGGGTTCGGCGGTGATGTCGGCGGCGAGACGTCCGGCGAGTTCGACTCCGATTGATTTCATCGCGGTCGGCCACATGCGTCGGGGAGGGAGGGCGACGCCGGGTCGGTGCATGGCGTCGCGTGCGGCGTCGACGGCCGCGGTGGAGACGGCGTTGTCGGTGGTGACGCCGGTGCAGTTGTCGCATCGTCCACAGGCGACGGCGGTGTCGTCGTCGAGTTCGCGGCGTAGGAACTCCAGGCGGCATCCGGTGTGGTCGATGTAGGCGAGCATGCGGTGTTGTTCGTGGTCTCGGGCGGCGGCGACGCGTTCGTAGCGGGGGGCGTCGTGGTGCCATGGGCGTCCGGTGGCGGTCCATCCGCCTTTGACGCGGCGGACGGCGCCGTCGACGTCGAGTACTTTCAGCATCATTTCGAGGCGGGCGCGGCGCAGGTCGACGCGGGTCTCGATCGCGGCGGTCGACATCGGGCCGTCGGCGGCGGACAGGACGCGGAGGGTGTCGTGGACGGCGTCGGGCCCGGGGAACGACAGTGACGCGAAGTATCGCCAGATCGCGGTGTCCTCGGCGCCCGGCAGGAGGATGACCTCGGCGCGGTCGCAGGCGCGTCCGGCGCGTCCGACTTGCTGGTAGTACGCCACGGGTGACGAGGGCGCGCCGACGTGAACGACGAAGCCGAGGTTGGGTTTGTCGAATCCCATGCCGAGGGCGCTTGTCGCGATGAGGGCCTTGACGCGGTCGGCGAGGAGGTCGGCTTCGAGTTGTTCGCGTTCGGCGCCTTCGGTTTTGCCCGTGTAGGCGGCGACGGTGTGGCCGCGGGAGGTGAGGAACGCGGCGATCTCCTCGGCGGCGGCGACGGTGAGCGTGTAGATGATGCCGGATCCGGGGAGGGTGTGGAGGCGTTCGTCGAGCCACGCGATTCGGGCGTCGTTGTCAGCCAGAGACGCGACGGACAGGTGCAGTGATTCACGGTCGAGGCCGCCGCGTAGGACGAGACTGGGCGCGTCGTCGCGGTCGAGCTGTTCGGCGATGTCGGCGCTGACGCGGGCGTTCGCGGTGGCGGTGGTGGCCAGGACCGGGACGGACGGGGGGAGTTCTTCGAGGAAGGTCCGCAGGCGCCGGTAGTCGGGGCGGAAGTCGTGGCCCCAGTCGGAGATGCAGTGCGCTTCGTCGACGACGAGCATGCCGCACTCGGTGGCGAGTTTCGGTAGGAGTTCGTCGCGGAACTGGGGGTTGTTGAGTCGTTCGGGGCTGACGAGGAGGACGTCGATGCGTCCGTCGGCGATCAGCGCGGCGACGTCGTCCCACTGTTCGATGTTGCCGGAGTTGATGGTGTGCGCGGTGATGCCGGCCGCTTCGGCGGCGGCGATCTGGTTGCGCATCAGCGCCAGGAGTGGCGAGACGATGAGGGTCGGGCCGGCTCCGGCACGTCGCAGCAGCGCGGTGGCGGTGAAGTAGACGGCTGATTTGCCGAAACCGGTGCGCTGCACCAGGAGTACACGCCGGTGGTCGTTGACGAGCGCGTCAATGGATGTCCATTGTGCGTCTCGGAGGGTGGCGGTGTCACCGGCGAGGCGGCGCAGGATGGTCTCGGCGTCGGCGCGAGTGGCACTCATGCGTCATGTCTACCGCACGGCTTCGCGGGCGAACGGCGTGGCGTGTGAGGTGTGTCGGTGGCGTCTGCTATATTCAACCTAGTCGTTAATTAACGAGACGGTTTAATAAGTCTCGTCATCGAGGAAGGCTCCACTATGACCGACACGACCATCACCATCGAACGCGACTTCCGCGCCCCGCGCCAGCTCGTCTTCGACGCGTGGACCACCGCCGAGCAGTTCGCACAGTGGTTCGGGTCGCTGCCCGCGCGCACCAGCCTCGACGTCACCGTCGGCGGCAAGTGGAGCGCCATCATGGAGTACGAGGGCAAGGAACTGACGTTCTACGGCGAGTTCCAGGAGATCGTCGAGCCCGAACGGCTCGTCCTGAGCTTCACCGACGGCTCCGGCCCGGGCTTCGCGACCGTCACCGTCGACCTGACGGAGAACGACGGCGTGACGCACATGACGTTCTCCCAGGTCGGGCCGCTGCCCGCCGAGCAGGTCGACGCGGCCACCGAAGGATGGAAGCTGTTCTTCGACGAGCTCGAGAAGATCGTCACCGCCTAAGAACGACGACGGCGGGCCGTCACCGGGCACCCGATGCCCGGCACGCGCGGCCCGCCTCTGGTCTGTCACTTCTCGGGTTTGCGGCTCTGCCCGACGTCGAACGCCAGACCGATGGTCACTCCGATGCCCAACCCGGCGGCCAGGCCCAAAGCGATGTTGTTCAACAGGGTCAACCCCAGGACGATCCCGATGATCATCCCGAGCGCCAAGCCCTGCGCCAATCCGCTTCCGGCCATGCTCTCGGATTCCGGCTTCGGTTGTCGTTGCTCATCCTCAGCCATGACGCCAGTATCGCTGTCACTGATCGCGACGACCCGGGTTGCGCGAAAACGGCCGATCCGCCGCCGCGCGGGGCCGTCACGTCGATCGGTCGCGTCGGGCCCCAGCGGTCGCGGCCGTCACACCGGCCCCGGCAGCCCCGTCACTACTCGAACGTGACGGTCACGGGCGCGTGATCGCTCCACCGTTCCTCATGCGAGGACGCCCGCTCGACCTGGGCCTTGACGGCCCGCTCCGCCAGGCCCGCCGTCGAGACCACGTAGTCGATCCGCCAGCCCGTGTCGTTGTCGAAGGCGCGACCGCGATACGACCACCACGTGTACGGGCCGGGGCCCTCGGGCTGCAGCTTGCGATGCACGTCGACGTAACCGAGTTCACCGAACAGCGTCGACATCCACGCGCGCTCCCCGGGCAGGAACCCGGCGGACTTGCGGTTCGCCCGCCAGTTCTTCAAGTCGATCTCCTGGTGCGCGATGTTCCAGTCGCCGCACACGACGACCTCACGACCGCGCGCCTCCTCCCGCTTGCGCAGAGCCCCCAGATACTCGCCGAACTCGACGAGAAAACGTTCCTTCTGCTCCTGCTTCGGCGTCTCCGCCTCGCCCGAGGGCAGATAGAGGCTCGCGACCGTCACACCCGGAAGCTCCACCTCCAAATACCGACCCGACGTGTCGAACTCGGCCGAACCGAAACCGACGCGATGGGCGATCGCGGACTCCTTCGAGAAGACCGCGACCCCGGCGCGGCCCTTGTCGGCGGCCGGCGCCCACAACCGGTGCCAGCCCGGCACGTCGATCACGTCCTGCGGGATCTCGGTCTCGGTCGCGCGGACCTCCTGCAGACACACCACGTCGGCGGTCGTCTCTCGAAGCCAGGCGACGAAGCCCTTGCGAGCCGCCGCCCGGATGCCGTTGACGTTGGCAGTGGTGATCGTCAGCATCGAAATCGCCTCTCGTGTCGGTCGCGCCCCGGGGCAGCGTACCCGCCCCGTCCGACGACGCCCACGCGTCACCGCCGCGAGGGCACCCGCGCGCGGGCGTACCCTCGGCGCTTGTGAGCGACGATATGAAACGACCCAGCGTGCGAGTGGTGTGTGTGGACATCGCCGATCGGGTTCTCCTGCTGAGATGGCGCGACCCCTTCGACGGCTCGATCCTGTGGGAGCCACCGGGAGGCGGCGTCGAGGAAGGCGAGACCGACCGTGAGGCGGCCCTGCGCGAACTCGCCGAGGAGACCGGCCTGACCCCGGACGACTTCGAGGACCGGCCAACATCGGTCCACTGTGATCTCTGGTGGAACGGGCGCCACCTCGTCGGCGTCGAGCCGTACTACCTCGCCCGGTTCGGCACGGACCGGCCGCCACTGCAATCCGACGGGCTCCTGGACTACGAGGTCGCCAGCCTCACCGGTCACGAATGGGTGCCGTGGAACGAGGTCGACGACCTGGACGGAACGGTGCAGCCACCGGACCTCGCCGCGGTCCTGCGGCGACTCGACCCGTCGGGACCGTGGAACGCTTGAGGCGGTCAGGGCGTCGCGGTCTCGGCGTAGGACGCCAACCCGGTCACACAGTCGGTGAGGAATCGTCGAACACCGCGTCGCAGCAGCCACCCCGTCAACGGATACCGGGGCGTGAACGAGCTCGACCAGTCGACGCGGCAACCACCGTCGACGGGCGTCAGCGTGACGGTGCCGACATAGCCGTTCACCGGAAGGCCCTCATGGGAGTATCGGAACAACCGCCCCGGCCGCAGCTCGATGATCGTGTCGTAGCCGACCGTGCGCCCCAGACGCTGGCGGCGCACCGACCCGACGCCCTCGGGGTCCCGCTCGCCCGGGCGCTCCAGTTCGCACTCGCTCATCGGCGACCACACGACGACCGCCGCGCGGTCGCACAACAGCCGGTACAACGTGTCGGCGTCCGCCGTCGAGGTCGCGGTGACCGCGACTTCCTGTCGTTTCAAGATCGATGCCCTCCTCGCGTCGCCTCCAGATTAGCGCGATCCCTTACTCGTCAAGCGAAACGCCGCCACGCATGGGACGGTACGCCGAGGCTTCCCCGGCACCGCATACCCTTGTCGACACTATGCGGACTCAACGGCGGTGGATCATCAACGGAGTACGGGCGGCGATCGTGTTGCTGCTGGCGACGATCGCGCCGTTCGTGTCACCGGGCGCGGCGTCCGCCGCCGAGCGCTCCCTCACCATCATCGGCGTACCCGGGCTGCAATGGCGAGACGTCGACGCCACTACGACCCCGGCGCTGTGGGGTCTGGTCGGGCAGAGCGCCGTCGCGTCGATGGCCGCGCGCGCCACCAGCACCGTCTCGTGTCCGGACGACGCGTGGGCGTCGATCTCGGCGGGCAACAGAGCCCGGTCGAACTACGCGATCGGCAAGATCTGCCCACGCGGCTCCGTCATCGGCCCCCCGATTCGGCAGGCCAACGACAACTGGGTCATCGCCGGGAAACCGGAACTCACCCGCTCCAACGCCGAACTGTCGGCCTTCAAGGCGAAACTCGGTCTGCTCGCGAAGACCATCGGCTGCGCGGCGGCGATCGGACCGGGAGCGGCTGTCGCGGCCATGCACCCCGACGGCGCCGTCGACCGGTACCGCAAGGACGTGCCCGAGACCGCCGACGACATGACGTCGTTCACGCGCGACTGCCTCCTGACGATCGTCGACCCCCAGGTCGCCGTCTACGGGACCGGAACCGACCGGAAGGAGGCCGCCGCCGTCGCCGACGCCGCCGTCGCCGCGACGCTCGCCGTCCTCCCCGCAGACGCGCCCGTGATGGTCGTCGGGATCTCGGACGCGACGGCCCCCGCGAACCTCCACCCCATGATCATCCGCGCCGAGGACTACAAGGGACGATGGTTGACGTCGGCTGGCACCCGCCGGGCCGGATACACCCAGCTCGTCGACATCGGACCGACGGCCGTCGCCATGACGGTCGGGGGGCGCGCGCCCGACATGACCGGGCAGCCGGTCTACCCCACCCACCATCGCGGTGGCGACACCGCGCACACCGTGGCCACCAGTGTCAACGCCAACCTGGCCGGGCTGCGCGTACCGCCCCTGTCCGACGGGTACTACTCGACGCTCACCATCATCGGTCTCATCGTCGTCGCGTTGACGGTCGCCCTGTGTCGGCGCCGCGCCGCCCCACGCCGCGGCCGCTTCGGCCGTTTCCTGGCACCCCTGGCGCTCACCGTCGCGGCGCTACCGGTGTCGACGCTCCTCGCCAACGCGTTCCCGTGGTGGCGCACCGACAGGCCCGCGTCCGCCCTATGGGGACTGATTGTCGGCATCAGCGTCGTGCTCGCCGCCGTGTCGCTCGCGGGCCCGTGGCGTCGTTCCCCGATCGGTCCCGCGACGCTACTGGCGGGCATCACCGCCGCCGTCATCGGCGTCGACGCCGTCATTGGCACGCCGCTCCAGTTCAACTCCCTGGCCGGGTACTCCGCGATCGTCGGCGCGCGCTTCACTGGAATGGGCAACTACGCGTTCGGGATCTTCGCCGCGGCGGCCGTCATCTTCGCGATGTTCGCCACCGTACGGCTTCGCGGCTGGTGGCGGATCGCCGTCATGACGGCGATCGCGGGCGCCGCGATCCTCGTCGACGGCTCGCCCGTGTGGGGCAACGACGTCGGTGGCGTCATCGCCATGACGCCCGCGTTCATCCTGGCCGGCCTCCACGCGCTCGGCAAACGCCTGTCCGTCAAGAAGATCCTGTTGAGTCTGCTCATCGGTGGAGCGACGATCACGGTGTTCGGAATCGTCGACTACCTGCGTCCGCCCGAGACCCAGACGCACCTCGGCCGATTCGTCGCCGAAGTGCTGTCCGGCGACGCCGGGGAGACCCTGATCCGCAAGGCCTCGGCGGCGCTGCACACCGTCACCGCCGGGCCGTTGACGCTCCTCGTCATCGGTGTGTGCGTGGCGATCCCGCTGCTATGGCACACCCGCGTCGTCAACGGACTGCTCGCGAAGTACCCGGTCGTGTTGAGCGCCGGAATCGGCGTCGCGACGGTCTGCGTCATCGGCTTCGCGACGAACGACTCGGGTATGGCCGTGCCGGCGTTCGCGCTGTCGGTGGCGGCGCCGCTGTTCCTCGCCATCGCGGCGCGGTACTCCGTCAACACCGCCGCGGAACGCGGTCCCGTCGCCGCCCTGGCGAGCTCAGGCGAAGAAGTCGAGTAGGCGGTACAGCTCGAGACGATGCTCGTCGGCGGGAATCTCGCCGTAGCGGTACATGAACCGCTCGGCGTGCCCCGGCCCGAACTGCTCGTTCAGGTCGGGCCGGGACAGGCTGTACGTCATCAACGCCACATCGACGTACCGGTCCGCGACCCCGAAACGTCCCACGTCGACGATTCCGGTCGGCCGCAAGGTGTCCGGGCAGATCAGCACGTTCGGCAGGCAGTAGTCGCCGTGCGCGACGACGGCCTCCTCCCGACCCGCGATCCGCGCCAGCGACACCAACTCCGTGACGATCCGGCCCACCTGCCAGTCCCGATACGGTCGCGGCAACCGAGACGGATGAACGTCACCGACGGCGGCCGCCTCCTGCGCCGCCGGGACCCGCACACGAAGCCGCCGATCGAACGGGCACGACGCGACGTCGAGCCGGTGCAACTCGGCGGCGAAATCCGCGATGGCATCCACAACGGACATTCGCTGATGCTCGGGCCAGTCATAACTGGCGGGGCGACCCGGCAGCGCCTCCGTCACCAGGTAGTCGTCTTCGTCGATCGTTCCGACGTCGACGACCTTCGGCGCCGGAACATTCTGCTCGGCGAGCCACACCAGGCACTCCGCCTCACGGTGAGGCTGATTCGCCGGATCGGGGTCGCCCGAAGGCATCAACTTGACGTACAAGTCGGTGGGCCCGCTCAACCGGTACACGCGCGCGCCCGAACAACCGAGCTGAATCGTGGTCCAGTCGTAGCCGCCGTACTGGCCGCGCAACGCGGCCTCCGCCGTCTGGTCAAGCATCTTCGTCCCGTCGAAAACTCGTTGAGCGCCACCGTACTGTTTCCGTACCCTGTTCCCGTGGACATTATCGACGGCCTGCCCGAGGCGAACTGGTCAGGGCTCGGTCACCGTGACGCGACGGCGCTCCTGTTGACTCGGGGCTGGAACCTTTGCGGCGTCGGTCAATGGGCCGTCGCCCTGCGATCCCCGTCGGGTCGGTTGGCCGCCCGCGTGTGCCCCTTCGACCCCGCCTACGACGTCTACATGAGACTGTGTCGAGAGCTGCCCGACCATCCCTACCTGCCACGCGTCCAAACGCACCTCGACCTCGACGGCGGCGCCCAACTCACGATCATGGAGTACCTCACCGCGACCGACGACGAAACCGCCGCACTCGTCAAGAAGCAGTGGGACGATCGCGCGAACCCCGAACTCACGCGACTGCGGGACACCGCCGAGCGCGTCAACGACGAGGCCGCCGCCGAGATCGCCTGGTGGGACACGATCGACCTCAACGAAGGCAACGTCATGGCGAGCGCCGACGGTCACCCCAAACTGGTCGACATGTACTGCATGGACGGGCAGGCGCTGTACGCGGCGCTGCTCGACGATCCGGCCGCCATCGCGGCGGCCATCCCACCGGGGAAGCGGCGCTATCTGACCGACATCACGTTCATCGCGGGTCATTCGACGACGGAGGAACTGGCCGCGCTCCGCGCCGCCGCCGCCCGCGTCGACGGCGACTGATACGCCACCCTGTCGCGACGACGACGTACTGTGGATTCCGTGAGCATCTACGACATCGACATCCGCACTCTCGGCGGCGACCCCGCCGACCTCCGCGCGTGGCGCGGCCACCCGGTCCTGGCGGTCAACGTCGCGTCCAAATGCGGCCTGACGCCGCAGTACGCGCAGCTGGAAGAGCTGTGGCGGCGCTTCGACGACCAGGGCCTCATCGTCGCCGGTTTCCCGTGCAACCAGTTCGGCGGTCAGGAACCCGGTACGAGCGGCGAGATCGCGCAGTTCTGCTCGGCGACGTACGGCGTGACCTTCCCCTTGTTCGAGAAGATGGACGTCAACGGTTCCGACCGGCACCCGCTGTACGGCATTCTCACGGAGGCGGCCGACGACGAGGGCAAGGCCGGGGACGTCGCGTGGAACTTCGAGAAGTTCCTGATCGACGGGACCGGTTCGGTCGTGGCGCGATTCCGTCCCCAGGTCACCCCCGACGACCCGGCGCTCGTGGCGGCCGTCGAGAAGCTGCTCGCCTGAGGCGTCGAGTCGCTGGGCCCTCGTAGCGCAGAGGCAGACGCGCCACCCTCATAAGGTGGAGGACATCGGTTCGAATCCGATCGGGGCCAACACTTTCAACCGAGGCACCTATCCACGTATGGCTTTATGTCAGTATGATCGACCGTAGTGCCTCGGGGTCTCGTAGCGCAGAGGCAGACGCACCCACTCTGCAGGTGGGGGGACGCCGGTTCGAATCCGGTCGGGACCACCTCCGGGCAGCGATCGATATCGACGCATGTCGCATCGTTGTTATGATCGGCCACAGTGTCTCGTCTCGCGAGAACGGTTCCGTAGCGCAGAGGCAGACGCACCCGCCTGCGCAGCGGGAGGACATCGGTTCGAATCCGGTCGGAACCACCACGGGCGATCCAAGGCGGAAGCATGAACGACCTCGAGCGTGAACTCGACGCCCTCACCGCGACGATCACGAAACTCCGGGCGCTCCCCGTCGACGACCCCATTCGACTACGGGCGGAACGCGTCGCGGAGTCCTTTGTTCGCGACGGCCGTCACCGACGCCGACGAACCGAACGCGCGCAACGCAGCGCCGCCGACGCGGCCGTCCTCGCCGCGACCGCCACCGGTGCGCGCGACCGCCGTGAGGACGCGCCACTGCGCGCCGCAGGAACGTCCGGTGTCCTCGTCCGGCCCCGCCGCTGCTACGTCTGCAAGGACCGATACCACCGCACCGACGCGTTCTACCACTTGCTGTGCGAAGCCTGCGCCGCCGACAACCACGCGCGACGGACCCTCCACACGGACCTGACAGGTCGCCGCGCGCTGCTGACCGGCGGCCGAGTCAAGATCGGCTTTCAGCTGGCACTCATGCTGCTGCGAGACGGCGCCGAACTCCTCGTCACGAGCCGGTTCCCACGCGACACGATCCGCCGATTCGCGGCCGAACCGGGAAGCGACGCCTGGCTGCCCCGCCTCACCGTCATCGGTATCGACCTGCGAGATCCTCGCCAGGTCATCGGCCTGTGCGACCGACTCCTCGACGAGAACCGGCCACTCGACATTCTCATCAACAACGCGGCACAGACCGTTCGCCGACCACCCGAGTCCTACGCCGCGCTCATCGACGCCGAGCACACCGGCACGACGTCGACGGATCGCATCCTCAGCGCCCCGGGCTACCGGCCGATGTCGCTTCGCGCGTTGCCGTCGACGGCGATCGCCCTGGCACTCGCCGAACCGGACGAGGCGGGTTTGCTGCCCGACCCGTCGCCCACCAACTCATGGTCGACCCGGCTGGGCGGCCTCGACCCGGTGGAGATCCTCGAAACGCAACTCGTGAACGCGTACGCCCCGATACTGCTGTGCGATCGACTGCTCCCACTGCTCCTCGCGTCACCTCGACCCCGCCGGTACGTCGTCAACGTCTCCGCTGTGGAGGGTCGATTCGCCGTCCGGAACAAGACCGCCGCGCACCCGCACACCAACATGGCCAAGGCCGCCCTGAACATGCTCACCCGCACGAGTGGCCCCGCGCTCGCCGAACAGGGCGTCCACATGTGCGCCGTCGACACCGGCTGGATCACCGACGAGAACCCTGTGCCGACACGAGACAGACTGGCGGACAACGGATTTCGCACGCCACTCGACATCGTCGACGGCGCCGCCCGCATCTACGATCCGATCGTGCGCGGAGAAGCGGGCTCGCCCAGCTCCGGCGTCTTCCTCAAGGACTATCGCGAGGCGGAGTGGTGACGGCCGACCGCGACGCGACGGGCCGCTCCATCGACGACCTTCAACCGCTCCTGACCTGGCTGCGCACCGGCGCGCCAGCCCGTTCGCGACTCGACTTCGCCACCGGCACCGCCCTTCCCGACGGCCGCCTCGACATGTGCAAACAGGACATCGGCCCGAACGGCGCGGCCCTGATCGCCGACGCGCTCGCGCCCGGCGCCGTTCGCCACGTACTACTGGGAACCGACAAGCTCGGCGACGACGGTGCCGCCGCCGTCTCCCGCCGCGCGGGCGCGGCGCGCGTCGAGACGCTCTACCTCGGTTGCAACGGCATCACCGCCACCGGCGCGTGCCGCGTCGCCGACAACCTTCGCGCCTCACCGGCGCTCGTGACCGGCGTCTGGCTCAAACGCAACCCGCTCGGCGCCGGGGCGGGCGACGCGGCCGCCGCCCTCGTTGACGCGGCACACCGGCTCCGCACCCTCGATCTCGTCCAAACAGGAATGGAAGCGAACGGCCTGGCGACCCTGTGCGCCGCGATCCTCTCGGCCGCACCGCACGACCGACACATCGACACGCTCTATATCGGAGGAAACCCGCTCGGGCCGGAGAGCGCCGTCGCGCTCGCCGAACTCATCACCGCCGGAACCGTCCGCATGCTCTACGCCTCCGCCGCCGGGATCGGCGACCAAGGCGCGCACGTCCTCAGCGACGCTCTCGTTCGGGCCCCGTACGGGCATCTCACCCGACTCTCGGTCGCCAGCAACGGTATCGGCCCGACCGCCCTCGCGCGTCTCGTCATCTCGGCCGCGAACGCCGGTGTCGAGGTCGTCGACGTCGGCCGGGTCAAGGCCGCCAAGCTGCTCGCCGCGCACGACAACCGTCTCGACCTGACCGCCGTCATCGCCATCGCGACGGCGCTCGCCGCCGCACCGCATCGCCTCGCGCATCTGATCCTGCACCACACCGGCATCGGCAGTCGTGAGGCGCACGCGATCCTTGATCGGGTCGCGCACGCGCATTCGCCCACGCGGTACCTCTTCGGTAAGGGCGTCGCCGACAGCGTCCGACGTCGACTCAACGCCCTGGCGGCCGGGCTGCCGCCGCTTCCAACGCCGCCTCCCGACGCCGCGTCGATCGTGAGCGTGCACCGGTGAGGGTGCCGTCCGATCTCGTCGAACACGTCGCCGAGCGGTGGGGCGTCGACGATCCGGCCTGGGAACCGATCCTCGGCGCCGGGGAGGAGTGCCTCGTCTGGGCGTTGCCGGAGGCCGAGGTCGTCGTCCGGGCGGCGGCCCGTCACCGATCCACGTCCGCGTTGCGTGGTGTGTATCGGACAGTCGCGCGGCTCGGGACCGCCGTCCCGGAGGTCTGCGCGCCGATGCTCGACCGCGACGGCGAATCCGTATCGATGTGGTCGGGTCACCCGGTATCCCTGTGGCCGTTGGTATCGGGGCGACACATCGATCACCGCGACGACGATCGTGTGGCCGCGGCGGCCGCGCTGCTCGCCCGCCTGCACGCCGCGTCCGCCGCCGTCGACGACCTCCATCCCGGGCCGGTCGATCCGCCGATCTGGCCTGAGCCGCTCCGCGACGCGCTACTCGACGAACGCCTCGACGCCCTCTCCGTCGACGCCGCCTACTCTCGCGGCATCGTCCATGGCGACTTCTACCCGCGCAACATCCTGGACGATCCACACGGGATGTTGAATCTGATCGACTGGGACGAGCTCCACACCGACTGGTACGCGGCCGAGACGGCGTGGGCGATTTGGGAGTTCACCCATGACCGCGACACCGGCCTCGTCGACATGAGCCGGGCGCGCCGCTTCCTCGCCGCCTACACCGCCGCCGGTGGGCAGGCCATCGACTGGCCGACTATCACCGTCCTCATCAGACGCCGCCTGCGGCGGGAGATCGCGGACGCGTTCATCGCTGGTACCGCCGACAGCCCGTACACCCGTAAGGAACTCGCCGCCTTCGATCAGCTCGCGAAGTCATCACAGCAGGAGCACGAACCTTCGGTATTACAGCGGATCGTTGCCGTCTGAGGTTGAGGCTGGATTTCGCTCCATGGTAGACCGGCAGTCAGACCGTGAAGATCGATCGGCCATCCGGTTCTGTCGATGCCGTGCGGCGCATGACGTTCACCCGATGGTCTTGCTCGGAATCGATGCCGCGCCCATGCAATGGCGGGCCGCCTGAGGAGCCGGAACCGGACTTGCCCGTTGACGGTTTCGAGACGGTATGGTTCCATAAGTCTATGTCGAAACGAGACGGGCTCGTTTCGGAAGTGCCGAGAGGTGATAGCCATGGCACGGTCCATGACGTCCGATACCGAATCCGGCCGGAAGACCGTCTTGATCACCGGTGGCGCTGGGAGTCTGGGATTCCACACGGCGCAAGCGATTCTGGCCAACAGCGACCGGAACGTGGTGATAGCCGGCCGCACCCCCGACAAGCTCGCCGCCGCCGCCGAGAGGCTGGGCGACCGGGTCACCACATACCGGCTGGACCTCGGTTCGCTGGCAGAGGTCCGTCGAGCCGCCTGCGAATTGCCTCAACTGCACGCGGTCGTGTGCAACGCCGGTGTGCACACCACCTCCGGCGCGAAACGCACCCACGATGGAATCGAGCAGACCTTCGGGGTGAATCACCTCGCGCATTTCCTGCTGGTGCGGGAAGTTCTACCCAAAATGAATGCGCCCGGCCGGGTGGTTTTCGTGTCTAGCGGCACGCACGATCCCGCCAGACGTACCGGCTTTCCGGCTCCCCGATACGCCACCGCGCGTGAACTTGCCTTCCCGGGAACAGACACGACCGAGCGCCCGTTTCTCGTCGGACGTCGCGACTACACCACGTCCAAGCTCTGCAACATACTGACGGCCTACGAGTTCGCCCGCCGGGTCTCGCCGGACGTCGCCACCTTCAACATCTTTGATCCCGGTCAGATGCCGGGCACCGGGATAGCTCGCGACTACCGCGGTCTACGGGCCTTCGCCTGGCGCTACGTGCTTCCGATCCTCACGATCGTTCCCGGTGGCGACATCCGCTCCGCGAAGGAGTCCGGCGCCGCGCTGTCTAGACTCGTCCTCGATCCCGCCCTGTCCGGTGTGACTGGCCGATACTTCTCAGGTGAACAGGAGATCCGTTCCTCGGCCGAGTCCTATGACGTGGCGAAGGCCGCCGACCTGTGGGAGGCCAGCGTCGCCTTGACGGAACCGAAGGGACAGCACCACGGTGCCGGCTTGCGGAACACCGGTGAAGCTTGAGGCGCCGAAGCAGTGGCCATGCGAGCAACGCGCGGTCAAGCATGAAACGAAACGAACATCGGGAGGTCGAGACATCATGTCCGACGCGCTAGCCGCAAAGGGAGGTCGACCGCGCAACGCGAAAGCCGACGAAGCCATTCTCGACGCCACCACTCGGTTGCTTATCGAGGTCGGCTTCGGGCGTCTCAGCGTCGACGCGGTGGCTGCCCGCGCCGGTGTCGGTAAAGCCACGATCTACCGGCGGTGGCGTTCCAAAACCGAGCTGCTGCGTGCGACCCTGGCCAGGTTTAGGGAGACCACCGAGGGCACCGACACCGGTGATTTGCGTAGCGATCTGCGGGCGTTTCTACGCGCGTCGGTCGACCACTTCGCGGGCTCTGAAGCCGGCCAACTCATGCCGCAGTTGTGCGCTGAAGCTCAGTTCGACCCGCAGCTACGTGATCTGCTGTACTCGAATTCCCGTGGGCGGAGAGGCGTTGTGCTTCAGATCCTCGAACGCGCCCGGCAACGCGGCGAACTGTGCGACGGCATTGACGTCGAGGTCGTCGTCGACATGCTGACGGCACCCATCTTTGTTCGCAAACTGATCACCGGGGCGCCGATCAACGCGCGCGCCACCGACGCGGCAGTCGACATGATTCTGCGCGGTATCGCCCGGTGATCCGGGTTGGGCGGACGCTACGCGCCTGTCTGGGAACTGAGTCGCCGAGTCGTCATCGGACGGTAGGGTCGTGGTCGCCCCGCCTGGATCATCCCAACCACCGGCTTCGTACTGATGAGTGCGGGAATGACGGCCGATTCCGACCTGAACGTTCCGGATGCTGGAAGACGCTCCTTCACCCTCGACTATCCACTTCGAACAATGCCGAATGTGGCCCAGCATCGAACACGACGAGGGGGCGCTGCGCCCAGCGCCCCCTCGTCCGGTGTCACCCCTGGTCGAGCGTCAGCCGCGTCGAGAACTGGCCGCCGATCTGCTCCTGCATCTTCATGTTCAGCATCTGGAAGCCCTCGAGATGCCGCGCGTGGTTCAGGTGGCCCACCATCAGCGGCCGCATGTCACCGTCCCGGGCGAGGTCCGCGACCGTCTCACACGCCGACGCGTCATTGCCCGCGATGAACACGTCGAGGGGTTCTTCCTTCACGAGGGTCTTCGCGAACGTCGTGTTGAACGCCTTCACCACTCGCGCGCTCGGCGCCGCGTTCGCGACCTCCTCCGCCGAGGAGTTCCCGTCGCGGGTGACGAGCACGTCGAGCGTCGCGTAGTCCACGGGATTGGCGACGTCGACGACGATGCGCCCGGCGAGCGCGTCCCGGTACTCCGTCGCTATGTTGACGTTCGCGGGGTACGGAACCGCCAGGATGACGATCTTGGCGTCCTCGGGCCCCTCGAACAACTGCCCGGTCGCGTCACCGTCGAGTTCGGCGGCGAGTCGTTGCGCTGCTTGAATGTCGATGTCGGCGATGTGCACGGGGTGGCCACCGGCGAGCATCCTCGTCGCGATGCCACGCGCCATGTTTCCGGCCCCTACGATCATGATGTCCATGCGCCGAATGTAATCGACCCGTCACGTCGACATCGCCGATTCGTGTCACGCCTCGCCCGGCTCAGGCAAGCTCAGCCGGTCGATCGCTTCGCGCCGACGACGACCGGGGCGCCGGTCGTACCGGGCCGTCGTCTCGGGCGAGGAGTGACCGACGATCTGCTGAGCCGTCGACAGGTCGACGCCCGCGTCGAGCAGTTCACCGATGAACGTCCTCCTCAGATCGTGCGGCGTCGCGGCCGGGGCTCCACATTCCTCGAAACGTCGGGAGAGGATGTTCGCGATGGCCTGCCCCGTCATCGGCGCGGGTTCGCCGTCGCGGATCCGGATCCGCCCGGACCGCGCGATGGGTGAGAACAACGCGCCGGGGCCGAGTCCGCGCACCGCCAGCCACAACTCCAGACGCGCGACGGCCTGCTTGTTCAGGTGTACGAGCCGCTGCTTGTCGCGTTTGCCGAGGACGGTCAGGGAACGCTCGCCGCTGTCGTAGTCGGCGAGCGCCAGTCGTGCGACTTCCCCGCGTCGACAACCGGTGGACATGAGGACCGCCAAGAGCGCGGCGTCGCGACGTCCGGCGGGGGAGGTGTCGGCGTCGCAGACGGCGAAGACGGCACCGCTGGTCTCGGACGGCACGTGCCGTCCTCTGGGGAGTCGGACGTTACGAACCGACGAGATGTCGGTCGCCTTCTTCCAATCGTCGGTCGACATGAGACCGAGTCGCATCGCCTCCGTCAGAACGCGACGAAGCGCGACGAGGTGCTTGTTGACGTGGGCGGGCGACCAGCCCTGGTCGGTGAGGAGCGCTTTGATGTCGGTGGTGTCGCGGTATCGGAGAAGGTGCCACGGTTGGCCGTGTCCGGTCGCGGTGTCGATGCCGGTGCGAAGCCGCACGATCCGGTCGAGACACG
The DNA here is from genome assembly GCF_965137155.1 of Stackebrandtia soli. NCBI lineage: Bacteria > Bacillati > Actinomycetota > Actinomycetes > Glycomycetales > Glycomycetaceae > Stackebrandtia > Stackebrandtia soli. Next base: position 57,838 of record NZ_CBCRZX010000022.1, on the reverse strand, counting down.
CGGCCATCTCGCGACGGGATGCCGGACTCACCAGCTGCGACAGGTAGGTCAGGTACGGATCGGCGGGCGCGCGATGGGTCGTCTCGCGGGAGCCTTCGATGTTGACGAGTTCGTGCGACACGTCCTATCGTAGGCCGTCCCGGTCGGTAGTGGACGGCCCGCCGAGGGCGCGCGGTTCGATCAGCCGGACGCGGGTCCGAGGTCCAGCCGGTACCGAATTCCCGGCTGGCCGCTGATGTCAATGTCCCCGGTCACGGTGAATCCCGTGCGCTCCAACACTTTCTGCGACGCGATGTTGTCCACTGTCGTCCTTGCCTCGATCGTCGTGAGGCCGTAGTCGTCGCGGGCGAGCGCGCACACCTGACGGACGGCGCTCGTCGCGATCCCGCGTCCGGCGACGTGTTCGGCGATGCGGTATCCGAGTTCGGCGGTACCGTCCGTGATGTCGACGAGGTTGACGCGCCCGATGACGGAGCCGTCGTCGACGATGACGTGGAAGCGATGCAATCCGGCGTCCTGTTCGGACAGGATCTCGCGGTGCCGGGCGTCGAACTCGCTGAAGTACGCGTCACCACGGTCGGGAATCGACGCGGCGAAGAACGCCCGGTTGGCGCGTTCGAACGTGAGCAGCGCGGGCCCGTGGTCATGGCGAAGACGGTGAAGATGCGGCACGAGACACGACGGTACCCGCGAGCGCTTGCTCCGCCAACCCTCAACCGGTTCGACCTTGGTCCGATGTTCGACGTTACGTTGCGGCGCTTAGGAACATGAGACGTCGGCGCTCGTCACCTCGTGTTCGGCCGGAGGGTCCATTCGACGGTCATGGTCGCGACGGTCGTCCCGTTCTCGGTGGTGATCTCGACGGCGACGGGGAAGGTCGGCCGTTGGCCCGCGTCGAGTTCGGCGATGACCTCGGCGGGGGAGCGGTCGAATGTGGCGGTCGCGGTAACGGGACCTCGGGCGGTCTTGGTGTAGGTGATCTCGGCGCGGGTCGTCAGTGGGGTGGCGCGGGACAGTTGTTCCCCGAACGCGGCTAGGACTATCGCTCCTGAGGCGGTTTCGGCGAGCGTGAACATCGCTCCCGCGTGGGGTCCGGCGATGTGGTTGTGATGGGCGGGGTTGTCCGGAAGCCGGACGACGGCGCGTGTGGCGGTGAGTTCGAGGACCTCGATGCCGAGTGTTCGGACGAAGGGGACGGTGGCGCGCAGCCCGTCGGCGAGGGCGGAGAATTCGTTCACCCTGCCATATTACTGACCAGTAGCATCCTTCGCCACGGTCTGAGGCCCACGTGAGTCGCGCGCGATGTTATGTCAAGTGTCGACTATTCGCGCCCTTGGTGAAGTACCACGGAACAGGGTGGTCATTCGCTGCGGATGTCGTTCGGAGGCAACGATTCCTTCGATGTCGATGCGCGCTCGGTCGAGCTACGAGTGTCCCACGCCATCGGATCGCCGTCACTTCAAGTCCACAATGCTCAAGCTCGACCGGTGGCGGCGTCAGTCGCGACCCATCCAGGTCGCGACGCACGCCTCGGTGCCTTCGGCGTCGGCGAGCACCCACCTGGCGGGAGCGTGTTCGTCGGTGACCAGTTCGCCGCCCGCCTCGACCGCCGCCGCGACACGCGCCTCGGCTTGGTCGTGAGGCACCGAAATGTCGATGTGTACGCGGTTGCGCTGCTCACGGGGTTCGCTGATCCTCTGGAACCAGATCGACGGACCCCGCCCACGCGGATCCACCAGCTCCTCGTCTCCAAGGTCCTCATAGCCGAGCACGGCCCGCCAGAACGGCATCACCTCGGGAATCGAGACGGCGTCGATCGATACCCGAACGGCCTGCGGGGTCGCGGGTTCCGCCGGAATGTCCAGTTCCTTCGCCACCATCGAGATCTGCCGAGCGAGCTCGACGTCACGCCCGCTCAAGCCGTCGACCTCGTGGGTCATCATGCGCACCGTCACGCCCGCGTATCGCAGGTCGACGTCGGGGTGGTGGTTCGCCGCCTCCGCGAGCGTCCCGATCGCGGCGATGAGCGCGACCCCAGTCTCGAAGGAGTCCGTACGGAAGTAGGCGCACGCGCCCCCGAACAGAACACGCCAGTCGTCGAGGCCGTCGAACTCGTGAAACTGCCACGGCGTGATCTGTTCGGTCATGCCGTTCAACTTACCGCCATGCGTCCGATCCAGTGGGGCCTTGGACGAGCCGAAATGCCCCACTCCGACATGGACGTCGGCCGTTTGGTGACGGCGCGAGGAGGGCCGGTCGAATCCCGCGATCGACGTCGACCCGCCCTCCTCGCGAGGCCTCTGTCAGCTCCCGACGTAATCCGCCAGGTGCTCTCCGGTGATCGTGGAGCGCGCGGCGACGAGATCGGCGGGCGTCCCCTCGAAGACGATCTTTCCGCCGTCGTGACCGGCGCCCGGCCCCAGGTCGATGATCCAGTCCGCGTGCGCCATAACGGCCTGGTGGTGCTCGACGACGATGACCGACTTACCGGATTCGACGAGCCGATCGAGTAGGCCGAGCAGCTGCTCGACGTCCGCGAGGTGCAGGCCCGTCGTCGGTTCGTCGAGGATGTAGACGCCGCCCTTCTCGGCCATGTGGGTGGCCAGCTTGAGCCGCTGTCTCTCGCCACCGGACAGGGTCGTCAGCGGCTGACCGATCGTGAGGTAGCCGAGGCCGACGTCGGCGAGCCGATCGAGGATCTTGTGCGCCGCCGGAGTACGCGCCTCACCGCTTCCGAAGAACTCCTCGGCCTCGCTCACCGACATCGCGAGGACCTCGCTGATGTCACGACCACCGAGGTGGTACTCCAGAACCGATGCCTGGAAACGCTTCCCGCCGCACTCCTCGCACACGGTCGCGACGCCCGCCATCATCGCCAGGTCGGTGTAGATGACTCCGGCGCCGTTGCAGGTGGGGCAGGCGCCCTCCGAGTTGGAACTGAACAACGCCGGTTTCACGCCGTTGGCTTTCGCGAAGGCCTTACGGATCGGGTCGAGCAGCCCGGTGTACGTCGCGGGGTTGCTCCGTCGCGACCCACGGATCGCGCCCTGGTCGATCGACACGACCTCAGCGTCGTCCGGGATCGACCCGTGCACGAGCGAGCTCTTGCCGGAACCGGCGACGCCCGTGATCACGGTGAGCACACCCAACGGAATGTCGACGTCGACGTCGCGCAGGTTGTGGGTCGACGCCCCACGGATCTCGAGCGCCCCGGTGGGCTTTCGCACCTCCTCCTTGAGCACCGCCCGGTCGTCGAGATGACGACCCGTGGTCGTGTCGCTGGCGCGCAGTTCCTCGACGGTGCCCTCGAAGCAGACCGTGCCGCCGGCCGTCCCCGCGCCGGGGCCCAAATCGACGACATGGTCGGCGATCGCGATGGCCTCCGGTTTGTGCTCCACGACGAGAACCGTGTTCCCCTTGTCGCGCAGTTGAAGTAGCAGTTCGTTCATCCGCTGGATGTCGTGCGGGTGCAGACCGATGGTGGGCTCGTCGAAGACGTAGGTGACATCCGTGAGCGACGAGTTGAGATGACGGATCATCTTGGTGCGTTGCGCCTCGCCGCCGGACAGGGTGCCGGCCGGGCGGTCGAGACTGAGGTAACCCAGTCCGATCTCGACGAACGATTCGAGAACCTCGCTCAAGGCCCCCAACAGCGGCGCGACCGACGGCTCGTCCAGCCCACGCACCCATTCCGCGAGGTCGTTGATCTGCATCGCGCAGGCGTCGGCGATGTTGACGCCCTTGATCCGTGAGGAACGCGCGCCCTCACTGAGCCGGGTGCCGTCGCACTCGGGGCAGACGGTGAAGGTGACGGCGCGGTCGACGAACGCCCGAATATGCGGCTGCATCGCCTCCCGGTCCTTCGAGAGGAAGGACTTCTGGATCTTCGGAATGAGCCCCTCGTAGGTGAGGTTCACGCCTTCGACCTTCACCTTGACCGGTTCGTGGTACAGGAAGTCCTGCATCTCCTTCTTGGTGAACTTGCTGATGGGCTTCTCCGGGTCGAGGAAACCCGACTCGGCGTAGGTCCGCACGGTCCACCAGCTGTCCGACTTCCAGCCCGGGATCGTGAACGCGCCCTCCGCGATCGACTTCGAGTCGTCGTAGAGCTGTGAGAGATCGATGTCGGAGACCGAGCCCCGCCCCTCGCAGCGTGGACACATGCCACCGGTGAGGCTGTACGTCTGCTTCACGGCCTTCTTGTCGCCGACCGTTATCGCGCCGCTGCCCTTCACCGAGGGAATGTTGAAGGCGAACGCCTGCGGCGAGCCGATGTGCGGATCCCCGATACGGCTGAAGAGGATTCGCAGCATCGCGTTGACGTCGGTCGCGGTGCCCACGGTGGATCGGGAGTTGGCGCCCATCCGCTCCTGGTCGACGATGATCGCCGTGGTCAGACCCTCCAACAGGTCGACCTCCGGTCGGGCCATCGACGGCATGAAGCCCTGGACGAAGGCGCTGTACGTCTCGTTGATCATCCGCTGCGACTCCGCGGCGATCGTGCCGAACACGAGCGAGCTCTTTCCCGAGCCGGAGACACCGGTGAACACCGTCAGCCGGCGCTTCGGGATCTCGACGCTGATGTCCTTGAGGTTGTTCTCGCGCGCACCCCGCACGCGGATCAGATCGTGGCTGTCGGCGGCGTGCGGCTTGTCCCTCGTGGCCATGCTTCGTGTCTCCATCTTGTACGTGGTCCGCCTGGGGCGGTCTCCGTCGTGATCGCCTCTGTCGCTCGATCCAACAGGCTTCGAGCAGGGCGTCAGGGTCTTTCTCGCCGACGCGTTCGCGGCGACGAATCATTGTCTACATGATCGAGCGGGCCGCCCGTGGCGGTCTCGTCCGTGCTCACCGGTCCGCCGTGCCCGGCTCAGTTCACGCGCGGCATCACCGAAGACTCGGCCGCGAACGCCGTGTCGTCGCGCGGGCGGACCGTCGAGTGGATGGTGATGTCCATGAAAATCAGCCTAGTTGGCACCGCCCGACGAACGCTTCTCGATTCCTGATGGCTCCGGTCACCCTCCACGCGTGACGGGCGCCGTTTCGCCGGAGGCGGTCGACGGCCTATGCCTTCCGTGACTCGGCGCGATACCCGGTCCCGTTGTGTCGGGCCAACAGCAGGACACAGGCGATGACGCCGAGCATCACGGTGGCCAACCCCGATGCACCTAGTGTCATGCGAGGGCCCAGCGTCGTCGCGAGCGGTCCGCCGAGCGCGGTGCCGAGTGGGGAGGCGGTGAGCAGGACCGCGCTGCGCGCCGCGAGCAACGCGGCGAGGTGCTGCGGCGGGGACTTCTCCTGCATCAGCGTCACCGACAACGCCACGAACGGACCGTAAATCGCGCCGCCGAGCGCGAAGGACACGAGGGTGACGACGGTGGGTGCGTCGAATCCGAACGGCAACAATAGGAGACCCCAGGCGGCGACGATGGAAATCGTCACTGGCCACAGTGGAAGTCGTTGCAGGACGCCGACTGTGAGCCCGCCGAGGACCGCGCCGACACCGAACAGCGTCCAGTAGAGGCCGAGCAGTGTTCCCGACCCGTTCAGGTCGTCGATGACGTGGAGCGGCAACGCGACTTCGACCGGTCCGTACAGGAGATTGAAGAACCAGGTGAGAGCGAGCAGCCCGAGTAGTTCGGGGTGCGATCGCAGCAACGTGAGTCCGCCACGGGCCGCGGTCCGATCGATCGGCGAGACGTGCGCCGACGTCGGGAGGCGAAGTCGCGCGATGAGCACGGCGAGGAACACGTAGGTGAGCGCGTCGAGGCCGAGCACGAGCGCGGAACTGATGTACGTCACCAGGACACCCGCGATGGCGGGACCGGCGATCGTGGCGGCGAAATTGAGGGAGCTGACGAGCGTGTTGGCGGCGAGTCTCTGTTCCTTTGGCAGGATCTCCGCGAGCAGGGTGTACTTTCCCGCGTTGCCCCACGCGTGCAGCAACGATGAGATCGCGAGCAACCCGACATACAGCGGCAACGTCAGGAATCCGGCGAGCCAGGCGAGCGGTATCGCTCCCAGGAAGACACCGCGCACGATGTTGTCGGCCAGTAGGAGCCGCTTCGGGGTCATCCGGCGAAGACGGCGGCCGAACACCAACGCTCCGACCACACCGGGCAGCACATACGCGGCGACGGAACCGCCGACCCACAGTCCGACGGTCCCCTGCGGCGCCAGTTCGATGGCGAGCCACGCCACCGCGACGAAGCTCATTCCGTCCCCGAGGTACGAGACGCAGAATCCGAGAATCAGTCGCCGGAACGACCGGTCGGCCAGCAGGGGCCGGTAAGCGGAGGGGATGAGGTGAGGCATCGAGGCACCTTGGGAGTCTGTCGAGGACGAGTCGGGGGGAGGGTTGGGCGGCGAACGCGTCCACCACCCAACCACTGTGGATCATCGAGCGACGTCGGGGCGCGCGGAGCCGTCGGCGCGCTAACCGCGAAGAGGTTGACGTGTTCTCCCAATCGAAGGCGTCCGGGTCGGTGAAGGTCCCGATATCGCCGCCGATGACGATCCGGTGTGATCCGGTGCCGTCGGGCGGGACGCCCGCGTCCTTCGCGGCGGCGCGGCGGCCGTACAACGCCAACTTGATGTTCGCGGTCGCGAACTCGACGTACTTGCGGCCGAAGCTCTTCGCGACGGACAGGCCGCGTTCGACGTAGAACCGTTTGGTCGCGGCGACGTCGTCGACCCCCAGCAGGAGTACGAGCTCGTCGACGTGCCGAGTGTCCGGCCCGGTGTTCTTCTTCGACGACGTCGCGATCTTCCAGATCGTGCCGTCGGGGTCGCGGATGACGCCGCCATAACCCCAGAAGCTCTTGGCGGCGGGCTTCAGCGTCGCCGCGCCCCCGTCAAGCGCGGTCCCGATGAGACTGTCGACGGTGCTCGGCTGCGACACGACGAGCGACAGCGCGAAGCCGCGAAAGCCGGTGGTCGGTGCCTGTGAGGCGCGGGTGCGAACCCGGTCGCCGAGCCCGAAGGCCTTGGCGTAGAAGGTGTCGGCGGCGGTCGTGTCGGAGACTTCGAGGGTGATGGCTTCGATGGTGGACATGGCGGAGTCCTTTCAGGAGGTGGGTTCGTGGTGCGGTTCGGGTCCGTCCCGTCGTGGACGGGACGGGCGGGTGCGTGAGCGGCGATTCATCCGAGGCGGAGGCGGCTTCCGCGTGTCGGTCAGCGGTCCTGCATCAGTCCGAGGACGTTGCCGTCCGTGTCGACGACGGTGGCCACCAACCGGCCCGCCCCGACGTCGTGCGCCGCTTCCTTCACCACGGCACCGGCCGTGATCAACTTCGCCAGCGTCGTCTCGATGTCCTGCACGTGCCAGTAGGCGACCGGGGAGGACATGCCCTGCGGGCCGCCGCCCGGCACCAGGCCGATGTGCTGACCCTCAGCCTCGAAGCCGACGTAGTAGGGACCGTCGGTCTGCGGTTGGACACCGAGCAGGGCGGCATAGACCGCCTTCGCCTTCGTCAAGTCCGAGACCGGGTGCAGCACGGTCTTGATTCCCAGGGTTGTCGAACCGGTCATTTTCTCTCCTCAAGTCGCGGGCCGCTTCGACCCGGTGTGTACAGCTAAGAATTCCCGCGACGCCGCCGATCCACATCCGTGGTGACCACGGAACCCACCACGGAACCGGGGCACTGAGGAGGTACGGGAGAATGGCGTCGTGACGGTGGAGATCTCGGCTCGGGAGGCCGACGTGCTGGCGTTGCTGGGGGAACACCTCAGCAACGCCGAGATCGGTGCGCGCCTGTACATCTCGGTGCGCACCGTGGAGAGTCACGTCTCCTCACTCCTGCGCAAACTCGGGGCACCCGACCGTCGGGCGCTCGCTCGGCGCGCGTCAGAGTCGGCTCCCGTCGACGAAGCCCGCGCGACCCCGGTGCCGGTGCTGCCGACGGCGTTGACCTCGTTCGTCGGCAGGACGCGGGAGCGCGCCGAACTGACTCGGCTGATCAGGGCCCATCGACAGGTGACGGCCGTCGGACCAGGCGGAGTGGGCAAGACCAGGCTGGCGTTGACGGCGGCCGCCGATGTCGTGAACGCGTACCCCGACGGGGTGTGGTTCGTCGACCTGATCTCGACCACCGACCCGGCGATGGTCGCCGCCGCCGTCGCCGGCGCGCTCGGCCTCGGGGAGTACCCGGGGCGTGGCATGGACGAATCGGTGGCCGCCGCCATGACGGACCGCCACGCCTTGTTGGTGCTGGACAACTGCGAACAGGTCCGCGACGGGGTGGCGCCGTTTCTCGAACAGTTGCTCGCGACGTGCCCACGAGTGACGGTGTTGGCGACCAGCCGGGCCCGATTGATGGTGCCCTTCGAACGCGTATACCCGGTTCCGCCGCTGTCGCTGTCCGGCGAGGGCGAGTCGGACGCCGTCGCGCTGTTCATGGACCGCGCGACGGCGGTTGGCCACCCGCCTGATCCGGCGCTGCGCGACCACATCTCATCCTTTTGCGAGCGGCTAGACGGGATGGCGTTGGCGATCGAGCTGGCGGCCGCCCGATGGCCCACTCTCGGGCTGGACGGGCTCACCGCTGGCCTGTCCGACCCGCTTCGCATGCTCGCCGGTGGCTCACGCGCCGACGACCGGCACCGTTCGGTGCGCGCGGCGCTCGACTGGAGCCACGCCTTGCTGGAGCCGGACGACCAAGCGCTCCTACGGCGGGTGTCGGTGTTCGCGGCGCCGTTCACCGCCTCGGCCGCGGCCCAGGTGACCGGTACCGACCCGGGCGGCGTCAACGTCGGGCTCGCCGAGCTCGCCGAACAGAGCCTGCTGGTGGTGATGGCCTCCCCGAACGGGACCGAGTACCGGGCGCTGGAGACCATCCGCCAATACGGGACGGAACGGCTCGTCGAAGCCGGTGAACTCGTCGACGCCCGATCCAGGCACCTGCGCTGGTGCCTGGCCAACGCCGCCGACCTGGCGGTGGCACGACCCGACTGGCGGGCCCGGTTCGACCGGACGGCCGACGACCTCCGCGCCGCGTTGACCTGGGCCGCAGGGCAACCGGACCTACGCGCGGACGCCTACCGACTCGCCGTACGCATGGCGGAGCTGACCTTCACCCGCAACCTGATCGGCGAATCCCAACAGCGCTACGAACAGGCCGCCGACCTCGCGGACGACCCGGCCGACGCCGCGTCGATGCTCCGAAGCGCCGCCGCCGTCGCGGGATGCCGAATGCGCGGCGACGACATGTACCGCCTCCACCGCGAGGCCGCGGACACCGCGCTCCGCTCTGGAGACAACGCCGGTGCCGCCACCGACCTGGCGACCGCCGCCACCAACGCCTACCGGTTCTCGACCAAGTTCGAGCGGATCCCGCCGCAGGAGGAGGCGATGGCGCTCATCGCCGAGGCGCGAGACCTGGCCGGCGACAACGCGATCGCCGAAGCGGCCGTGGCGCTGGCGGAGGCCGGGGTCATCACCGACGCCTTCGGTGCGGCCCAGGGACCACCCGAAAACGCCGTACCGGAGACGATCGCGCGAGCCGAGCAAGCGGTCGACCTCGCCCGCCGGACCGGCGACCCGCTCGCCGAATCGGCCGCCCTCGACGCGCTCACCGGCGCCCGCAGCTGGGAGGGTGACTCGTTCGCCGCCGCGACGACGGCACGGCGCCGAATCGCGCTGCTCGCCTCCGTACCCGACAGTCCGGCCAAGACCCACGAGCTGATCGACGCGCTCGGCATCGCGACGGAAGCCGGCCTCGGCGCGGGTGACCTGTCCGGCGCCCGCCGGTGGGCGCGGCAGCTCGCGGATCATCCGATGCTGGCCGAGGTCGGTCACCGTGCCACGAGCTGGCTGCTCGTGGCAGATGCCTTGGTGGGTAACGCAGACGAGGTCCTCACCGGCAGCGAGCGATTCCTCGAGGCGTGGCAACGCGCCGGAAGTCCCGCCCGCTCGGCCCTCGGCCCCGCAGTGGCCGGGGTGTCGATGATTCACGGTCTCCGGGATGACCACGAGGCCCAACACCGGTGGCTGGCGGTTCTCGCTCAACTCGGCACCCCACCGGAGCACACCTACGGCTACGGGGCGGTCTTCGACGCGATACTTATGCTCCATCATGGACAAGCGGAGTCGGCTCTGGAACGGATGGCGCCCGAACCTCGCGACGTGTGGAAATGGATCACCTGGATCTGGCTCCACTGGTACGTGGCGCTGCGCGCCGAGGCCGCAGTCCTCGCCGGGAACCCCGACGTCGACGACCACCTGGCCGAGGCAAGGGCCATCGTCGCCGGGAACCCGATCGCCGCCGCCATTGTCGAACGAGCGGAAGCCATGCGCGACAAGGACCCCGAACGACTGCTCGCCACGGTCGACGCGTTCGACGCCGCCGGTTGCCGCTACCAATCGGCGCGAACCCTGATACTCGCCGGCGGCGACCACGCGACACGAGGAACGGCGGCGCTCGCCGAACTGGGTCTCACCCCGATGGCCCGCCCAAGCACCGTCGCCTGAACGGGCCGATGTGGAGTGCCGTTTCATGGACCCGAGCGCGACCGACTTCGAGAGTCACTGAGCCGCGAGCGTTCCGTCTCGCCTCGTTGCGCAAGGGTCGGACTAGGAGCCGATCGCCCGATAGTCCTATGTGGAAACAGTCTCGTATTCCGGCATTGCGGACCGCGTCGTCCGGGGAGCCGCGCACAGCCTCAGGATCAGGACGGCCAGCCCGGCGAAGATGACCGCGGAGATGACGCCGGTGACATGCAGGCTGGTCGTGAACGCCGCCCGTGCCGAAAGCAGCAGTTCCGCGCCCTCCCCGGAGGGAAGAAGCTCGCTGGCGGCGACTGCGCCGGCAAGGGAGTCGGACGTGCCGTCCATCTGCCCGCGGTAGACCACCGCGGCCACCACCCCGAGCAGCGCGAAACCGAGCGAACCGCCGAAGTAGTTCCCGGTCTCCGACATCGACGCCGCAGAACCGGCGCGTTCCGGTGGAACGGAGTCGATGACCAGGCCGGTGCCCAGTGCGAACAGCGGCCCGGTTCCCAATGCCAGCACGGTGATGCCGATCATCACCAGCGGTAGAGCGAGGGCGCCGTCGACGCCGACCAGCAACAGGCTTCCCAGCGCCGACACCACCAATCCGCCGACGATCGCGGTCGTCTGCTTCATATGCCGGGTCAACGCCGGAGCCACCATGGTTCCGAAGGCCACGCCCAAACCCATGGGCGCGAACAGCACCGCCGACATGGCCGGAGAGAAGCCGAGCACGCTCTGAAGGAACTGCGTCACCAGCAGACCCGTCCCGGCCATGGCGATTCCTGCGAACGCCAGTCCGACGATGACGGCCGTGAACGGGCGATTGCGAAACAACCGCAGGTCCATCAGCGGCGCCTCCAATCGCAGCTGCCGACGGACGAACAAGAATCCGAGGCCCGCCCCGACGATGAGAGTCAACGCCGGAACGACTGCCACACCCTCGACGGTCAACTGCTTGACGCCGTGGACCATCAGTAGGACCGCCGCGAGCGACAGTCCGACGCTGACCGGGTCGAGCCGCCCGGCCTGGTCGCTACGGAACTCCGGCAACAGGATCGGCCCGGCGATCAACAGCACCGCCATCGCCGGCACGGCGACCAGGAACACCGACCCCCACCAGAAGTACTGAAGCAGGAAACCGGCGAGCACAGGTCCGAACGCACCGCCCGTGAACTGGCAGGTCGCCCAGATCGCGATGGCCTTCCCACGCTGTCGGTCGTCACGGAACATGTTGGTGATCAAGGCGAGTGTGGAGGGCGCCAGGGTCGCGCCGGCGACGCCCAGCAGCGCCCGCGCGACGATCAACGTCAACGGGTCGGACGCGAAAGCGGCCACGACCGACAGAATCGCGAACGCCGTCCCGCCGATCATCAGCAACCGCCTCCGGCCGATCCGGTCGCCGAGCGTGCCCATCGTAATGACCAGCCCGGCCACCATGAGTCCGTAGCTGTCGCTGATCCACAACTGCTGGACGTTGTTCGCTCCGATGTCGGCGCTGAGCTTTGGAAGGGCGAGGAGCAGCGCCGTCATGTCCATCGCGACCAGCAAGGTCGGCAGCATGAGGACGCCCAGTCCCAGCCATGCCCGGTTGACTCGCATATTCGAAACTTCCCGTTCTCTCGACGTTTTGCCGGTTGGTCGGAGCGATCGAGAGTTTCTTGACATCGGAACGAATATTTTTCGTCCCCGACGTACCGTCAGCGTCATGTCCGGCCGCGTTCCAAGGCCCGGCGGACGAGACTCATGCGAAATGTCCGGCGAAGGATGTCAAGACGACGGCGATGGCTCCGACCAAACGGACGAAGAGCCCGTCGGGGCTCGCCAACAATGAGGAGTACGAGATGAAGTTCTTGATCAGCATGCACATCAACCCGGCCGTCATGGACGCGCTGAGCGAGGAGGAGCGATCAGCGATCGGCGCCGGTCACGGCGAGTTCATGGAGGCGCTGAAGAAGTCCGGCGAGTTGATCAACACACAGGCGCTGGTCGACCCGTCCCAGGCCGTCGTGGTTTCCGTTCGCAACGGACAACCAGTCGTGACCGATGGTCCATTCCTCGAATCCAAGGAATTCCTGGGCGGCTTCTACCTGATCGACTGCGAGAACAAGGAGCGAGCGATCGAACTCGCCTCCCGGATCCCGGACGCCGCGATCGAGGGCTTCGGGATCGAGGTGCGGCAGGTGATGTTCTTCGAGGGACAATTGGAGGCATGACGAGATCGACCACCGAGGACCTGCTGCGTGAACTCGCGCCGCAGGTCCTCGGCACGTTGGTCCGGCGACACGGCCAATTCGAAGGCTGCGAGGACGCCGTGCAGGAGGCCGTCCTCGCGGCCACCGTGCAGTGGCCGACCGACGGACTGCCGAGCAACCCGCGCGGCTGGCTGATGACCGTCGCGACCCGCCGACTCATCGACCAGATGCGCAGCGACAACGCTCGCCGCGAGCGCGAGGCGGCGACAGCGGCCGAGGTGGCGCCCGAAGAAGTACCGGACACCGACGACACACTCGTCCTGCTGTTCCTGTGCTGCCACCCGACATTGACCCCGGCCTCCCAAACCGCCCTCACCCTGCGAGCCGTCGGGGGTCTGACGACCGCCGAGATCGCCCGCGCGTTCCTGGTGCCGGAAGGCACCATGGCGGCCAGGATCAGCCGGGCGAAACAGCGCATCAAGGCCGCCGGAAGCTCGTTCAGCCTCCCGACCGGCGCGGAACGCGAGGAACGCCTGCGCGTCGTCCTGCACGTGCTCTACCTCATCTTCAACGAGGGCTACACCGCTTCCTCCGGCACCGAACTGCACCGCACCGACCTCGCGCGTGAGGCGATTCGACTGACCAGGATGGTGCACGCGCAACTCCCCGAGGACGGCGAGGTGACCGGGCTCCTCGCCCTGATGGTGCTCACCCACGCCCGGCGGGACACGCGGACGACAGCGACCGGCGACCTCGTGCCGCTGGACGAGCAGGACCGGACGAAGTGGGATCGCGAGCTGATCGCCGAAGGCAACGAACTGGTCAAAACGTCACTGGCCTCCCCGGCACTGGGGCCGTATCAGTTGCAGGCCGCCATCGCCGCCACGCACGCCGATGCGGCCACCGCGGAAGAGACCAACTGGGCCCAGGTGCACGCGCTGTACCTGATCCTGGAACGGATCGCGCCCAACCCGATGGTCACCCTGAACCGCGCGATCGCGCTCGCCGAGACCGAGGGCCCCACGGCCGGCCTGGCACTTTTGTCCACGCTGGACGATGACGAGCGAATGGTCGGGCATCATCGTTTGCTGTCCGTGCGGGCGCATCTGCTGGAGTCGACCGGCGCGACGGGCGAGGCGTACGAGCACTACCGGCGAGCCGCGAAGTCGACCGCCAGCATCGCGGAGCAGCGGTACCTGGAGTCCCGAGCCAAACGGTTGAAAAGCTAGAGGTTTGGACGCGGCCTCAATGAGCCACCCGCCACACGATGGCCGCTCCTCACCGAGGACCGGCCATCGTCATGTCGGTGATGTTGAGTCGAAGGATCGCGTTCGGAGTCGGCTTGGTTTCGTCGGCCCGAGGAAACCAAGCGCCACGCCCTGTTCATCGTTTCGGCAGATCGCCTGGGGCGATGGTCAGTCGACCTTGAAGTCGTCGGCGGTGAGTCCGTCGCCGTGTCCTTCCGGCCATTGCACGAGCTCGATCAGGTAGCCGTCGGGGTCGCGCACCATGGTGACCAGCGGGTCATCGGGCCCCGCCGTCGGCCGTTCCGGATCAGCCTGGATGCCGTGGCTAGCCAAGGTGGCGATGGTGGCCAGCAGGTCGCCGGTCTGGATCGCGAGGTGGTTGAGGCCGCCCGTCTCGGTGACCGGACGGTCGGGGTCGTGTACGAGTTCGATGGTGACGAACGGGTCGTCCGGCAGCTGGATCATGGTCAGGCTGCCGAACGGTGTGTCGGGAACCGTTCCGACGACGGTGTAGCCGAGTGCCTGATAGAACGCGAGAGAGCGATCTATGTCGGTGACTCGAAGACCGACGAGCAAGGTGCGCACGATAATTTCCTTAATGGTCGGACGTGGTCAGTGCTCGACATCGTAGAGCAGGCGCATGACGTGGTTGCCTTGGGCCACACTGGATGGTTCGTCGTTGTCGGCCATTTCCGCGCCAGTTCAACGAATCGCGCATTGTCCGTTCTCAGCCTTGTTGGCATCGCTTCAAGGTCCCGACCTGCAAGGTCACAAAATGACTGAGAGTCTTCGTACGGTCGATTCTCATCCAGCTCGGCAAGTGAGGCTCAGATCATGAGCGGACCTGCCGGATGGCAGAGTGCGGCGTCAGAATGGGGGATCGGAGAATGTGTCCGTCCAGACGGGCACGAACGGCTCGGATTTGCGTTGCTGAAGGACCGCTACCGCGTCGGCGACCCGGCCGAGGTCGATGAGGTGGCCGGCAAGAGCGCTGCGGTTGTCGGGGGCGTGCGGTTCAAGGACGGCGACGGCCTCCTCGACCCGACCACTGTCGGCGAGCAGGTCGGAGATGGTCTCGGCCGTGTACCAGGTGTCGCGTTCGGGGTGCACCCGCGCCTGATCGAGGGCCTCATCGAGCAGGCCGCAGTCGACCAAGAGCTGAAGTCTCAGCCGGAAGAACTCCCATTCCTCCTCACCGTCACGTCGCGCTTTGAGGGCGTCGAGGTAGGCCAATCCGTCCCGGGCGCGGCCGTGGTCGGCGTACAGGGTGCACAGCATGTCCGCGATGAAGTCGTCCGCGCCGCCAGGTGAGTCCGCAAGCGCGCGCATCACCCCGATCGCCTCGTCGCCCCGACCGTGCCGGGCCAGGAGCTGCGCCAGAAGCATCGCATGGTGACACTGCCGAGCCGGTGAGCCGCCAGGCTGTCGGTACACGGCGATCGCGCCTTCCACGTCACCGCGCTCTTCCAGTGCCTCGGCGAGTCGTTGCGTGGCGTGCCCGAGGGACTCGGACGCGGCGTACGCGCGCAGTTCCTCGATCCGGTCGTGCCTCGCCAACAGGTCGGCCAGTTGATCACGGCTGTTGACGGAGTTGAAGCGCCGGGTTCTCAACAGGTCGATCGCTTCGTCGACGCGTCCCTGGCGCTCACGGATCACGGCGAGCAATTCGATTGCCGTGTCGGGGTCGAGACCGCGGCAGCACCACGGACTGTCGCACCGATGCCCGGCTGGAATCCGGGCGGCCAACAGCGCGGCGATGTCCTCGTCCCGCCCTGACCCTTCGGCTATGTCGACCAGAGTGGTGGCAAGGGACCTGTTCTCCATTCCAGCGCTCAGCAACTCGATCGCCTCGTCCTTGCGGCCGTGCCGGGAAAGCAAGCGCCCATAGGTCTCCAGCGCTAGCTGTCCGGCCTCCGCGTACGGCCTGACCAGCGCGATCGCTTCCACAGCCCGGCCCCAGCCCTCCAGCAATTCTGCCTGGGCCTGGACGGCCGGCCACCAGCCCGTGCCGACGTACGGAGCCAGCACCTCCAACGCCGCTGCCTGACGCCCCTGGTCACCGAGAAGCCGTGCCCACTCACGCGCGCAGAACCATTCCCCCCGGCCAGACTGGAACTCCACCTCCTCCCTGTAACCGAGCTCAAGGAGTCGGGAGACCAAGCGCGGAGGAATGCACCCGGACTCAGTCCGGGTCCGGTAGTCAAGATCAGCAGCATCCATGGCAGGGCACCCTAGCCGCCTCCGTGACACCAACCCATGCCGGTACGCCGTAGTTGACCCGCCACCCAGCTCTATCGACGTCGACAGCACCGAGCACTCGACCGCAAAGACCTTCCCGCCATATCTACACAACGGGACGTCCTGATCCAACATCAGGTGAGAATTCACCACACCCGATGCCAAGTACACGGCGAACGAGCCAACTCAACTGAGAACGGACTCGTGTGACCCAAGCCATCGACCGGATGACCGGGACCTGGCACGGCCACCAGGTTTGCGAAGGGTTCAGGTACCACTTTGACCGCAGACGCTCTCAGAATCGCGCTCAAGGCGTCGTGCCTGGTCAGGCGGTTGAGACAGTGCGGGGATTCGCCCGGTTCGCGATCCCCGTTCTACCGGCTTAAGGCAATGTTCGTTTCATTGGGTGAAGAAGGAGGCGGTGGCCGCCGGCGAACCCGTTCCCACCCAGCGAGGGATGTCGTTGGGGCGCTTCGGATCGCGCGAGGAGCTGCTTCCCCCCAATCGCCGCCAGACACGAGCGTTGATCTTGTTCACTAGGTCCACCAGGGCCAGTGGCTGAAACCGATCCGGGCGTCTCCCACGCTTGTTCACGGTTGCTCGCCGGTCGCCGTTCACCAACGTCCTGTTCGGCAACGGATCCTCTGGAGACCACTCTTTGCCACACGCTCCGCCCCCCTTGACGTTGGGGCCCGGTAGGCGGGCATCGATTTCTCAAGTTACGCGAACTCGAATTCGCGTGAGTTACTTTCAAACCCACGGGATATTTTATTTATATTTTATTATTTTCTGTTTCCAGAAAACCGGATATTAATATACACTGGTCACATGAAGACAGCTACTACCTGCCAACGGTGCGGCAAACCGATACCCCAACAGCAGGGCCGGGGGAGGCCTCGCCAGTACTGCGCAGAAGGGGATTGCCAGACAGCGGCTAAACGCCAGCGGCAATTGCGGCGGGAGACACCGGGTCTTGAGGGAGCGCTGGCCCGGGCCGAAGATCTGTACGAGCGAATGGAATCCGGGTTGGCCGCCGCCATCGCTCCACTCGCTGAGAGCCTCGCGGCGGAACTCGATCCCGCGCGGGTCGAAGCGACGATCGCCGCCGCGAACCGCGCCGCTGACGATCGGGTCGCGGCGGCGCGAGCGGAACGCGATGACGCGATCGCGCGCGCCCGAGAGCTGGAGGCCGAAACGCAGGCGGCGCAACGAGCGGCGGAGGCGGCGAACACGAGTCGAGACGAGGCGCTCGAGATGGCTCGCGCCGCGACGACGGCGGCCGCGGATGCTCGCGCCGAACGCGACCACGCCGTGAAGCGGGTCGAGGAGGCGCAGGAGCATCAGCGCCAAGCGGAACAGTCGACCGCCGAAGCGTTGACGCGCGAACGTTCGGCGCGGTTGGCCGCCGAGGCGGCGACGGCAGAACGGGACGAGGCACGCACCGGTGAGGCCCAGGCGAAGTCCGCCGCTGTCGAGGCCGAGCGGCAGCGGCAGCGGTTCGAGGTGGAGCGCGATATCGCCCGTCAGTCGGCTGGCGCGGCCGAGACCGCGCGCCAGGACGCCCTGACGACGGCCGCGATGGATCGCGCCGAAGCCGAACACGCCAAACGCCGGGCCGAAGAGGCGACGGCCGAACGTGATCGCGCTATCGCCGATGCCGCAAGGGAAGTCGAGGCTGCGCGGGGCGCCGTCGCCAAGGCTGAGGCTGAGCGGGCGGAGTTGGCGCGCCGGTACGAGGACGAGAGTCGACGTCGGGCCGAGTCCGAAGCGGATCGGGAACGTGCGCGTCAGGAGGCGACCGCTTTGATGGAACGCGCGGTCTCCGCCGAGCTCGCGAGGGACAACGCCCAAGCCGAACTCGCCGAAGCCAGGTCCGCCGCTCAAGCAAAGGCCACAGTGGAACAATCGCGTTAGCTGAGGCTTCGCAGTATCGATAGGGGTTCTCCGCCGGAACATGCGAGTCCGCGTTCGTATGTTCCGGCGCGTTGTTGAGCAATGACGAGCGCTGCATCGTGGACGAAGCCGTGTCGACGTCGCACCTTCGTTGCCCTCGCGTTGACGACAAAGGAGCAATGCTCTGGGGTACCTCTATCAAGGGCCACGATCGACCGTACTTGACATAACATCTCGCGGAATCTGGGGCGCCGCCCCGAGTTCATCCCTGCTGTAACAGGCCCCGGAGTCCTAGCCGGACACCGGGGAACAAGCAACAGTCGGTCGTTCTCCGACGTTGATTCCGGCGCGAGTTGCCGACACTGCCCACCTCCGGATTCGCTATCTCCAGCCGGAGTGTCGACAGACGATCGATTCTCAAGACCCACCGGGTGTCGGCACTCGCTCGAATCGGCCTGCCACACTGCGGACATGAACGGAAACCCTCCCGACGACGGGCGCGACGTGAACCGGGCCCTTTGGGATGCCCGTGCCCGAACGCATGGCACGACTCCCAACGACAAGCTCTACGACGTCGATTCGTTCCTGGCGGGCCGGCAGACGCTCTATGGGATCGAGCTGGAACTGGCCGGTGACGTGACCGGACAGGATGTGCTGCACCTGCAGTGCCACTTCGGCATGGACACACTCAACTGGGCTCGTCTGGGTGCCAGGGTCACCGGTGTCGATTTCTCGTCGACGGCGATCGTCCGTGCACGCGAGCTGGCCGAGCTCGCAGGGCTGACCGCCGATTTCGTCGAGGCGGACACGCAGAACCTACCGTCGGGTCTGGCGGCTAGGTTCGATCTGGTGATCGCCACCTACGGGGTGCTGTGCTGGATCGGGGACCTTGGCGCGTGGATGCGTGGTGCGGCGATGGCAATGCGGCCGGGGGGAAGGCTGGTGCTGGTCGACCTGCATCCCGCCTACCAGACCCTGGCCACCTACGAGCCGTTCGTGGCCGACTGGCCCTACGGCGGAGGAGAGCCCCAGCGTGAGGTCGTAACGGACACATATGCGGACCCGGACCTGCCGATGAACGCACAGGAGGTGGTCCAGTACCCGCACTCGGTGGGCGAGATCGTGACAGCGGCCGCTGGATCGGGATTGATCGTCGACCGGCTCGCCGAACACACCGAGGCCGAATTCCCCGGGCGTCGCATCCTTCCGCAAGAACCCGACGGCACTTGCCGGTTCCCGTTCGGTGACACCTACCTACCGATCCTCTACTCGCTCCGAGCGAAATCACCCCGAACGGCCACTGCGTAGCCTTCGGTTCTGGGCCGACCGTATCCGTGATGAGGCCGCCCACCCGCAGCCCGGTGGGTGGCCGAATCCTCCGACCGCGCCCCAGGTTCCCGGTGTCCTGTTCCGCTCGGCGCCTTCGGCAAAGGCGTTCATCACCATGGCGACAGTCGCAGGGCCTCAGGCGTTCACGGGTTCCACCGGCTGACGCAGTACGGTCCTCAGTTTCTCGGGCGCGGTCTTGCGGGGGTCGCTGAGGTAGACCTCGTGGTGCCGACCCGACGGACGGAGGGAGTTGGCATCGAGATAGGTGTGGTGGAGCTCGTTCATGATCCGAGTTTCGTCGTCATAGGAACCGATGTGCAGCACCTGAGCGCTGGGGCCTTCGTGGAGAGTCAGCTGCCGGACCTGGGAGATGGCCGGAAGCTTCTTCTTCTCCAACGCCGTCGTCACACCGTCGTCGATCATCGCGTCGGTGATCCACGACGGCAGACTGATGAACATGGTCCAGTTCCACGCGGACTTGTCCCGCGAGACGAAGACGTCCGGCCGGTCCGACCACCACAGTCCCTCCAGCGGACCGACGACGAAGTCACGGCCACCGTCCGCGCGTTTGCTCGCGAACTTCAGGGTGTACGCGACGGCGTAGAGCGCCTCGACCGCGTGGGTGTAGTCCTGTGAGGTGTTCGGGTCGCCGGTGCCGTCGACGGCGATGAAACGCTGTTCGGGAATGTCCACGATGGCCCACTTGGTGTTCTTGGGTGCGTAGAGCGCCTTCAGATCGCGCTTGACGTCGTACGGTGTCATGGGCGTCTCTCCTTCTCGATGGTGCGTGCCTTCCAGTGATGTGCGATAACGAGACAGCCACGCCTGTTCGGCCGTCAATTGACCGAGGGAGTAGTCGAAGATCGCCTGAACGAATTCCGGAGCGTGTCCCTGTGCGTCGGCCGCGCTCTGAATGTGAGCGATTCGCTCGCCGAGCGCTGTGGCTCGCTGACCCAACGCGCGGAGCAGGTGTACGCGGTCGACGGCCGGTTGGTTGGCGAGCCCGGCTAGGACGCGGGGGAACGTCGGGTGGAGTTCGGCGATCGCCTGCTCGACGGCGATCGCGCACATGCGGCGACCCTCGTCGGTCGCGGCATACACCTTGCGCGCCTTGCCTTCCGCGGATCGAGCCTCCTCGGTCGGTTCGATGAGACCGCGCTCGCGAAGCTTCGTGATGAGGTAGTAGATCGAGCTGAAGCCGATCTCCGTCCACTCGCGCATACCGCGCTCGGTGATGACCTCCTCGAGCGCGTAGCCGTGTCTCGGTCGCTCAACGATGAGGCCGAGGAGAGTCAGTTCGGCGGCGGTCAAGCGGGAGCCCATGACGGTATTCTAGCGCTAGAATAATCACTGGGCGCCGTCGGCTCCTCAGTCACCCGGAGTCCCTCCCGCCAGGTAGGTTTCCGAATCCGGCCGGCAACCATAACGTTCGGCGTGGTTGACCGCCGAGGCGGTGACGACGGAACGGGACAACGCCCGAGCCGCACTCGCCGAAGTCAAGTCCGACATCGAAAAGACAGCCACGGTGGAAAAGTCGCCATAAATGGTTGATTCCTTATGCCGGGTGGTCCGAGAGATTCGGCTTTGAACTGGTAGGGCTCGACCGCCGCCCTGTCTGGAATCTGCCTATGAGGTAGGGCTGGAATATTGAATTGCTTCGATCGTGGGGCCGACTTAGGTTGGCGGACATGATTATCAGCAATGCATTGGGATTCCTGCTCGGGCTGGAAGGGGTGGCATTGCTGCGCGCGAGCGCGGGAGACTTCCCCGACGGTGCGGCGTTCGCTGAAGCCAGGCTCGCCGAGATCAGGGCGATGCTCGCCGCTGACCAGGCAGAGTTCGGTGAGGTCGTCGAACTCGACGCGCTTGATGTCAACACCGGCTATCGCGACTGGTCGAATCGATATGACGAAGAGGACAATCCGCTCATCGCGGTGGAGCAACCGGTTGTGCGATCGATCCTGGAAACGCTGCCCGTCGGGAAGGCACTGGACGCGGCCTGCGGCACCGGACGTCATGGCCAGTACCTCGTCAAACTGGGACATCAAGTCGTTGGGGTGGACGGATCGGCGGAGATGCTGGCGCTCGCCCAAGACAAGATGCCCGACGCCAGGTTCCATCTCGGTGACATCAACGCGATGCCGCTGGCAAGCGCCGAATTCGATGTCGTGGTCTGCGCTCTGGCCCTGACTCATCTGACTGAACTGGAGTCGGTGTTCCGTGAGTTCCACCGAGTCCTCAAACCTGGTGGTCATCTGGTGCTGTCCGACATTCACGTCGCATCGCTGTATTTGGGTGGGATCGCGGGAGCCACCGACGCTGAAGGGCGGCCGGGCCACCTGCCTGCCAGCCGATGGCTGCCCAGTCACTACCTCCAGACCGCGCTACCGCTTGGCCTGCAGGTGCGCGGCTGTGTCGAACCACGATGGGGCGGCGACACGGGACATGGCGGACCCCAGGCCCGGCGCTGGTGCCCGGAAGCGGCTACTGCGGCATACCGGGACACCCCGGCCGCCATCGTGTGGCACTTCCAGAAAGGATGACGCCGCCCCCGCAAGAAACCGGTTGCCGACGGTCGCCCCTGTCGCGTGAGATTCAGGTATGACGATTGTTCTGGGTGAGCCAGAAGTCGGTCAGCTGAACGAAATTGCCGGAGTGCTGCGAGAGTGGCAGGCCGAGGGAGCACCGACGCAACTACATCCCGGGGACCGGGGCTGGTTCCAGCGGTTCGGCGCGCAGACCACGGCGGCGGCCGTTCGAACATGGAGCCGGGACGGACGGATCCTCGCCATCGGACTGTTGGACGGGTCTTGCCTGTTGCGACTGACGATCGCTCCCGCGGCGTCGGGACGAAGAGGTGGCGCGGGCGCTCGTCGATGACGTGACCGCCCCGGAGTGCAGCGTCCTTCCTTAGGGACGGGCCAACATCGAGGCGCCGATGGACGCATTGATACAAGATCTGTTGCTTGAGAACGGTTGGACCATCGACGAGCCGTGGACGCCGTTGCGTCGCCGCCTACAGTTCGGCCGGAACCGAACCGCTCGCCGAGGTCCGAGACCTGGCCCGCAGCGCATAGGGCACCACGGGATCGGT